>DAOLDI010000398.1:0-3048 GCA_035327445.1 Cyclobacteriaceae bacterium
GAAAAAAGTACAATGCCCAGCGCAAAGAAGCAGCATTCATGCAGCAATCGGCAAGGTATAACAAAGAAGCTGTGCAGTTGGATTTACTTGCTGAGCTTGAAAACTTATTGTTTGAATTTGAAAGCAATAATCAGCGGTTAAATCTTTTTAGTGAACAAATGGAAATTACACAGCAGACCATTCGCTTAATGCTGACAGCCTACAGCACCGGCAGCACCAACATGGAAGAAATTCTGAGGCAAAGACAGGCCTTGATTGGTTACCGGCAGCAGCAACTGAATGCACTCACTGCTCAACATGTAAGTGTTTCGGCCATCAGTACTTTAATGGGAACAGATAATTATTAATTCAAGATTCAAAATTGAAGCTTATGAAAATTAAATCCATCATATTATACGCAGCCAGCTTAGCAGCAGGATTACTTTTGGGTTGGCTCATATTTGGAAGAGGTTCTGATGAAAAGCATCTTCACGAACACGAATCCTCACAAGTAACTGAATACACTTGTTCTATGCATCCGCAAATCAGGCAGAACGAGCCGGGCAAATGTCCGCTTTGTGGCATGGACCTTACTCCGCTCACCAAGAGCAGTGGAGAAGCTAATCCATTCGTGATTGAAATGACGGAGTCTGCAATCGCATTAGGTAACATACAAACAACCCGTGCCAAAATTGTTAAGCCAGGACACGAAATTTCACTGACGGGCCGGGTAAAAATAAACGAGCAAAAGATTGCAACACTTACCGCCAAATTCCCGGGCCGTATTGAAAAACTCTTTGTGAATTTTGAGGGGCAAGTAATCAGGCAAGGTGAAAAATTAGCAAGCATCTATTCACCAGAACTGATTAATGCACAAAGAGAATTACTCGAAGCCGGCAAAATGAAACAGATTTCTCCAGAACTATATACGGCCGCCAAAGAAAAGCTCAGGTTTTGGAAAATCAGCGAGAGACAAATTGAAAACATAGAATCGGCCGGAGAAATTACCAGCACTTTTGATGTATATGCAGAAGCTTCGGGAGTTGTTAGCAAGAGACTGGTCTCTTTGGGTGACTATGTATCAACAGGAAGCGTGATGGCCGAATTGGCAGATTTAAGTTCAGTATGGATTGTGCTGGATGCCTATGAATCAGACCTGCCCTGGATAAAGACGGGTTCAACAGTAAAGTTTACAGTACTTGCTTTACCTGCGCAAGAGTTTACTGCAAAGATTGCCTACATCAATCCGGTGCTTAATCCTGATACACGCTCTGTAGATGTGCGGGCGGTTTTTGATAACCGTAATCAAATACTGAAGCCAGAAACATTAGTCAATGCTAAAATCCAAACTGCAACTGATATCAAAACGCAGGCCATTGCTATTCCGGCTTCAGCTGTTTTGTGGACGGGCAAGCGTTCGATAGTTTATGTGAAAAAGAAATCAGATATACCGTCTTTTGAAAGAAGAGTAATTACCTTAGGTTCGCGTATGGGTGATTTATACCTCGTTGAAAAGGGATTGGAAGCCGGTGAAGAAGTAGTGTATAATGGTGTGTTTTCAGTCGATGCCGCTGCGCAACTCAGCGGTAATTACAGCATGATGCATGAGCCTGAAATAAAATCCATAGAAGTGCCCGAAGCCTTTCGTCAGCAGCTTACAAAGCTTGCAGAAAAGTATTTTGTACTTAAAAATGCATTGGTTAAATCGGATGTAAATGAAACTGCCAAAGCTGCTCCTGCTGTTGAACTTGCTTTGAATAAGATTGATATGAAATTACTTGACACAGATGCACATAATTTATGGATGCCGCTTCTGAAAGCCATGCAGCAAGGTGTAAAGGGTATACAGCAATCAAAAGATGTTGAGTTGCAACATGAGCATTTTCAGTTATTCTCCAATCACTTGATTGAGGCGGTTGAACTATTTGGATTAACATTGGAGAAAACATACCGCGCCTATTGTCCTATGGCATTTGATGATGCAGGTGCGTACTGGTTAAGTGAGTTTGAAGAAATAAGAAATCCATATTTTGGAGATGCCATGCTGAAGTGTGGAGAAAACCGGGCAGTATATAAAAAAGGAGAACCGGTATTTGCAACGAATCAAAATGCACAAACATCTGTTATACATACACATTGAAATAATTAATCAAGCATAAAACCATAATTAACATGAAAACAATAATGAAAATCAGCAACTACTTTATTTTACTTCTATCAGCAATTGTCATGATAAGCTGCGGACAATCTTCAACAAAATCTGAACTTGCTGAGGAAGCGAAGTCTGAAGAAGTAAATGAAACTGTCAGTGCAATACTAACTGCCTATTTTGACGTGAAAGAAGCGCTTGTAAATGATGATGCAAGTAAAGCACAAGAAGCTGCAAATGCCATGTTAGCGGTAACCGGAACTTATGCTGAAGCATTAAACTTGCACGTAAAGAATATTGCCGCATCTGATGATATAGAAGCGCAGCGCATCACCTTTGAAATATTATCTATCAATATTTACGCATTGGCAATAACGGAGAATGCAGGTATTACTGTTTATAAACAATTCTGCCCTATGGCATTTGATGATAAAGGCGCATTCTGGTTGAGTGACAACAAACAAATCCTTAATCCATACTTTGGTGCTTCTATGCTGCGTTGTGGAAGAGTTGAAGAAACCATTAATTAAGCTTCACAAGCAGGGAAATATTTACAAATAATCATCACCTCAATGACCCTCTCTCAAGGAGGGTCATTTCTTTAATATGCCAGCTTAAGTGCCTGCTGAAAGTCCTTCTATCCTTATTCATCCCCGAAAACTTTGCTTCCCAATCAAAAAGACCGAATTTTAATATATTCTTTATAATTATGGACTAAGCTATACAGCGTAACTAGCCCTTCATCCGTCTACTTGTTTATAGACCAAAATAAATGTCGTTATGAATAAGATTACTTACCTCGCATTTGCTTCAGTGCTCCTCATCCTGGCTGCGTGTGATTATATCAACGAAGACCAGGCACCTCAGATTGAGCTTAATTTCGATGTGAATTACCTGAGTGATAAACCTGTACTTGTTTT
>DAOLDI010000399.1:0-3046 GCA_035327445.1 Cyclobacteriaceae bacterium
AGAACTAAGGACGGCAAAGAAGAAAAATGTATTGGTTCTGTAGAAGAGCTTCGTACAGAAATTGAAAAAGCCAAAGAGGCCGGTTTACTCAATGCTGATTTTGACACCACCAAAGCTACAGCTGATCTACACAGACCTTACGTTGACGATATTATTTTGGTAAGTACACAAGGTGAAGCTATGTACCGCGAACCTGATTTAATTGATGTGTGGTTTGACAGTGGAGCAATGCCTTATGCACAATGGCATTACCCTTTTGAAAACAAAGAAATATTTGAGCAGAGTTATCCGGCAGATTTTATTGCGGAAGGTGTAGACCAAACACGTGGTTGGTTCTTTACCTTGCATGCCATTGCGGCCATGCTCAATGATTGTGCTGATGATGTTAAAGCCATCAATAAAAAAGTAAATAATCCGGGCATAGCCTTCAAGAATGTAATCTCAAACGGGCTAGTGCTTGACAAGAATGGCAACAAAATGTCGAAGAGCAAGGGCAATGTGGTAAATCCTTTTGAGGCAATTAATACCTATGGCCCCGATGTAGTGCGCTGGTACATGATAGAAAATGCGCCACCCTGGGATAATCTCAAATTTGATTTTGAGGGAATCAAAGAAGTACAACGCAGGTTTTTCGGAACGCTATTAAATACCTATTCATTCTTTGCATTGTATGCCAACATCGATGGCTTTGCCATGGATGAACAAAAGCAGATACCAGTAAAAGATCGTGCCGAAGCCGACAGATGGATTATTTCCAAGCTTCAAACTTTAATTACTGAAGTTGAAAGCGCTTACAATGAATTTGAACCCACCCGTGCGGCAAGAGCAATACAAGATTTTGTTGATTATCAATTATCAAACTGGTATGTGCGATTGAACAGAAAAAGATTCTGGCGCGCATCTAAAGACAATATTTCTGATGATAAGCAAGCTGCATATGAAACACTTTATGAATGCTTGCTGGTAACCAGTCAACTGATGGCGCCCATTGCACCTTTCTTTGCAGAATGGCTATACAAGAATCTTTCAGACAACATACGCAAGGATGCCAAAGAAAATAAAACAAGTCTGCAATTTGACTCTGTACATCACAGCTATTGGAAAGGTGCAACTTTTGAATTGATAGACAAAGCACTTGAAGAACGCATGGAGTACGCACAAACAATTTGTTCTTTGGTTCATGCCATACGTAAGAATCATAAAATCAAAGTTCGTACGCCATTGCAAAGAATTTTATTGCCGGTTATCAATCCTGAATTCTCTATTCAGGTTAAACAGGTTGAAGAAATTATTTTGGCTGAGGTAAATGTTAAATCAATTGAATACATTGATGATGCCTCAGGCGTTGTGGTAAAAAAGGCCAAACCAAACTTTAAAAAACTTGGCAAGCAATACGGAGCAAAGATGAAAGAAGTAGCCGCCCTCATTGCTGCCTTTGATCAGGCCGAAATCAAAACACTGGAATCAACAGGCAAATTAACTAAGGCATCTTATGACTTTGAACTTGCTGATGCCGAAATCGTTTCAGAAGATATACCAGGCTGGGCAGTAGCCAATGATGGCGCCTTAACAGTGGCCCTGGATATTAATGTAAGTGATGAATTGAAAAAGGAAGGTATTGCACGTGATTTTGTAAACCGTGTGCAAAACCTGCGCAAAGAGTTACTACTTGAGGTTACAGATAAAATCAAAATTCGCGTAAGCAAGAGCGATGAATTTGTAAATGCATCACTTCAGGCATTTGAAGCGTACATATGCACAGAAACGCAGGCAATATCATTAAATATTGCTGATGGGCTGCAAGAAGGCAAGGAAGTTGAAATGGATGAGTTTACTTTACGCATAGACATACAAACTGCATGAAAATTTATAAATACTTTACACTGGCATTTATTGTAATTGTAATTGATCAAACCTCAAAGCTCTTGGTTTATTACAACATGCAGATGGGGCCCTTCGGTGAAATCAATGTGATTGGTGAATGGTTCAGGCTACACTACCTGCTGAATCCGGGCATGGCATTCGGCATAAAGTGGAATAACGAGTTTGGTAAACTGGCGCTCACCCTGTTCAGGTTAATTGCCATGGTGGTGATTACGATGTACATGATCAACATGGCGAAAAAAAATTCACATCCCGGATTTTTATGGGCTATGGCTTTGATATTGGGCGGTGCTATCGGTAATGTGATTGACAGTACTTTCTATGGAATCTTTTTAGACAATGCGCCAGCCGATGCGCCTATCAAATTATTTCACGGGCAGGTTATTGATATGCTCTTCTTCCCTTTGTTTGATTTCTATTGGCCTGATTGGGTGCCTTTTGTTGGCGGTGATTACTTCTTGTTCTTCAGTCCTGTATTCAACATTGCAGATGCTTCTATCTTTATAGGAGTTGCTATCATCTTAATTTTCCAAAGAAAGTTTTTTCCGCAGCATGAAAAAAAAGAAGTTGATGAAGTTGGAGCAGAGCAAACTGCAGCAAATGAAAACTTGTCAACTGAAAGCGAGCAACAATCCTAAGGTTTGGAATATTACTCCAAACCTTTATCGCGCATTTTAATAAACTCTCTTACGCGCCTGTTAACGGCCATTCCAAAACCAATCATCAGTAAAAGTGTGCCTAGCCATAGCACATTGATAAGAGGTTTTTCAAGTGCTTTGAGTACAATCCAATCTTTTTGACGGGTATTAATGCCAATTAAAAATGTATTTGCTTCAGGATTAATATTGAGCAAGGTAAACCTAACCCCCAGATCTCCTATTTCATCTGGAATACGGCCTACCATTTTATCTTTAATCAGAAATACTGGCTCAGCAACATAGGTCTGTCTTTTCCCTTCAGCCTTAATCACCACTTTAACTGCTACATCATCCTGATCAAAACTGATTCCATCTATCTCAAAAACTCTTTGTATGGAATCAATCACGGCAATGTAATCGTTGGCGAAGAACTGATCTCCAACACGCACATTTATTTCTTCCATTTCTGACCATTCATGTTCTTCATCCGGATTCTTGATCATCTGGTTTACGTGTGTGTAAAT
>DAOLDI010000400.1:0-3044 GCA_035327445.1 Cyclobacteriaceae bacterium
ACTGACAGCATATGTAAAATCTGTCTTTCTCTTGACGTTAAAGGAGAATTTAAATTAACGTGATAATTATTTACAATCATCCTTGCAATTCGACTACTCATAGGAGAACCTCCGCGCAAAATTTCCTTAAGCGCCTCTACCAATTCAAGGTAGTTGGCATCTTTGGTGATATAGCCAATTGCTCCGGCTTTTAAGGCTTCAAATACCATTTCATCATCCTCATAAACAGTCACCATCACAGTCTGAACATCAGGATACTTCTCTCGCAACATTCTAACTCCTTCAATGCCGCTCATTCCGGGAAGTTCAATATCCATCAAAACAATTTCAGGGTCAAGCCTACCTAATGACTTCAAAGCATCTTCAAAACTTTCAAATGCCCCTACTACACAAAACCTCTCATGACCATTAATAATCAATTCGAAACTTTTTCGTAAATCAGGATCATCGTCAATAATTAATATTCTTCTCTTTTCGCTCATTTCTTAAATGTAATTGATTGATTAATAAACTAACTGTTGTCCCGACATTGCTGGTGATAGTAAGTTGGGCGTTGATTTTTTTTGCTCTTGCATACATATTTCGAATACCTCTTGAACTAATTAGTGCATTACTTAAGTCAAATCCATTTCCATTGTCGGACAGGGTAATGATAAAGACATCTTGTCTAATACTCAGCGATAATGTAACTTCGTCTGCCTCAGCATATTTAAAAGTATTGGTCATAGCCTCTTTAAAAATCATAATAATTTCACGACCATATCCATACGGCAGCCTGCATGAGTAATTCAATTCATTAAACGCTTTATAGTTAATTAGGTCTTCGTTGAAAATCTTGGTACCTAAATCACGCAGATACAAAAATGCATTCAGTAAATCATCGCTTTCCGGATCTATTGACCAAATAAAATCTTTTGTGCCCCGATGTAGATGCTTTGCTGACTCTTCCACCTTTATAAGCAAGTCATTCTTTTCAAAACTACCGTTAAATTTCATGCGCAGAAGACCAACATGATTAATAATCTTAGCCAGCATATTTCCAACCTCATCATGAAAATCGCGGGCTACTTCTTTTCTTATCTTATTACTCTCCTGCTGTCTAATTGCCTCCAATTCCAAAGCTTTGCTGATCCTGGCCCTTACTCTCCAATAAAAGAGCAGAAACGTCAAAACAATAAATAATATAGCTATGGAAAATTGAAAATAAGCTGACTGATAAAATGGCTGGAGAATTGTAAATGGATAAGAAATTTCTTTACCCCCGGTATTTCCCCAATTATTGTAAGCGATTACTTTGAAAACATAATTCCCCGGAGGCAAAGCACTGTATGTAACACGGTTTGTCTGCGAAGGTAATGACCATAGATCCTCGTGACCCTCCAGCTTATAACTGAAACGTATGTATTGGGGGTCACTCTTGTTTACACAATTAAAAGAAAAAGTCAGGTGATTTTTGTCAGCAGGGAAAGAAGGATTAAGTGGCAAATCAAAAAATCCTGATTTATCTGATGCATAATTGTCGATTGGTATACTTCCGTAAAATAATTCAAGATTTGTAAAGTGTAATGGGAAATCAGCTTGCTCATTAAAATCTTCTTTGTTTAGCTTATACAAGCCATCAGCCATTCCAATCCATTTATTCATTTTACTGAAATGAAAGGCATGAAAATATGTCTCAATGCTTTTGAATCCGCTGGCTGCTGCATATTGCTTAACATGCTGTAATTTAAAATCTTGATCAATCTCAATCCTGTTTATGCCCTTATCCGTTCCAACCCAATAAGCACCGTACTCATCTTCGGTAACAAAATAAATGAAATCAGAAGTAAGACCATCAATTTTCTTCCACTTACCGGTGTAAAGATGATATGCCAGCAATCCCCAACCTGGCGTTCCCAACAAAAGAAAATCAGCTTCTCCTTTATAGATGGAAGTTACACCTTTGCCTAAATTACCCGGTAGGTTTAAAGGGGATACTTTATCCTTGCAAATTCTGTCAACTCCAAAAGAAGTAGCCACGTAAGTGACATCATTTTTATCATCATACACAACTGCATTTACTTCCTTGCCAGATAATTTTTCATGACTAGTATACCGCTTAATACTGTCTGCATCCATGCAAATAACACCATGATCAGCAGTACTAATCCATATCCTGTTGCGAACATCAAAATCAATATTTTTAATAATATGACGAATTGCACCTCCATCATCAAATAGCCATTGCTCTACCTTTTCTTTTTGTATATCTATAACAGCAACTCCTCGTTGAGTTCCTGCCCAAAGTTTTCCTTCTGGCGAAAGACGTAACACGTTGATATTATTTTGAAACAGGTTATCAAACCTTAATTGATTTTGAAGATTGCCATGGCTATCTAATATTTTAATTCCCTCCCCTGCAGTTCCTACCCAAAGTCTCTGCTGATTATCTTCAATAACTGCGGTTACTCTATAGCTATGTTGCACGCTAAGCTTCATAAAGTGTGGTGCGTAGTACTTCTTAAAGCCCTGGTCTAAGGTACCTATCCATGTGTTTCCTTCACTATCATTTACTATGTGCTGTACTGTTATGTCCCTTTCTACAATTTCAGTCAATAGCTCGTCCTCAGCATAAAAAGATTTGTATAAAATCCGGTTATAGTTATCAAACGTCCAGAAAAGATCTTTGCTCTCATCGTAATGCATGAGAATTCCTTTCAGGTTGATATTAAACGGTATCAATTCGTTATTCCGAATTATATAGTAACCCAAATTGGTAGTAACAATCAATTCATTTTTGTATGAACAGAAATATTCAACTCTCAAATTCTTATCTGGCAATTTAATATCAGTAAATCCATTTGTGGATTGAAATACAATTTTTGAAGGCCTCATGTAAAGCACAACAACATCTTGTTTATGTGAATGCATTCTTACAACCCGATGTTTAGGAAAATAGGCCTTGCTCCATGAATACACGGTATCATTATAGACAGTGCCTATTTTACCAAGGCGGTCTATAAAATATATTGAATCAGCAATGCTGTATACCCTGGATATTTTTC
>DAOLDI010000401.1:0-3032 GCA_035327445.1 Cyclobacteriaceae bacterium
TATGCCACCGGGTCTTTTTTTTCCTGGCTGCTGAGTACAGATATTTTAACCGTTTCAAATCCGGGCGATCAGTTTTATGGTTCCTGGATTTTACATAACATCGCAAATATTATGAAAAACATCATATTCGCGGTAGCACTATGGAAGGCCAGGAAAACATTAACCTTGAATTGATTTTAATAACCGGAACAGCAGGTATGTTTTTACTGGCGGGGGCTGTGGTTACATTTATTTACTTGTATCAAAGAAAATTAATTAAAAAGAAAATCGCCTTTCAGCAGATAGAGCAAATGCTGCATAAGCAGGAGCTTAAATCAGCGTATGCCCTGCTGGAAGGTCAGGACATGGAACGGCAACGCATAGCCGAAGAGATGCACGATAGCCTGGGTGGAAGTCTGGTTACACTTACCATGTATGCAGATACTTTTTTGAAGAGTACCGCAGATTCTGAGCAAAATGCTTTGGCAGAAAAAGTAAGAATCATGGCACAAAAGGCTTATGAGGAAGCCCGTAAACTGTCACATCGTTTGGATACTGGTATGTTAAAGCATTTCGGACTAAAAGCTGCAATTAATGACCTGGTTAAAACTGTGGCCGAGAGTGGCCATGTTAAAATAAATCTGGCGCTTGATTTGTCGCAGCCTTTATCTAGCGAGGTAAGTTTAAATATTTACCGTGTTATCCAGGAGTTAATCAACAACACTTTAAAGCATGCGCAGGCTTCCGAAATTAATCTCAACCTGAGTCAGGTGAATGATGAATACATCAGCTTGATTTATGAAGATGATGGCAAAGGTATTCC
The DNA here is from genome assembly GCA_035327445.1 of Cyclobacteriaceae bacterium. Classification (GTDB taxonomy): domain Bacteria; phylum Bacteroidota; class Bacteroidia; order Cytophagales; family Cyclobacteriaceae; genus DAOLDI01. The sequence goes on from DAOLDI010000401.1 coordinate 803, forward strand.
TCTGCAGTTAATTGAAAGTAAAGGTATGGGTATCCGAAATATCCGCTCGCGGATTGAAAAGCTTAACGGAAATTGTAGCTTTGATAGAACTGAAAAAAGGGGATTTACAATGATAGCAGAAATACCAGTTTAGATGAGCAAAGTAAAAGTTTTGCTGGCCGATGATCATGCCATAGTGCTGGAAGGACTCAGGGCCGTGTTGAGCACTGATGAAGACCTTGATGTTGTGGCAGAGCTGGGTAATGGACAGGAAGTACTTGATTATTTGGAAAGCAATACAGCAGATGTTGCCGTGCTGGATATTAACATGCCCCGGATGGATGGACTTAGCTGTGCGAAAATGATTAAGTCAAAATATCCGCAGGTGAAGGTTGTGATTCTCACCATGTATTCTCAAAAATCTTTTGTAGAAGAAATTATTAAGATTGGCGTAGAAGGTTGTTTGTTAAAAAATAATACTGGCAAAGAGCTAACCGAAGCCATTCACCGTGTGGCAGAAGGCAGGAATTATTATGACAGAATTAAAACTTTTGTATCAGAAAGTGAAGAGATTGCCCCTTTTAAATTCAGTGAGAGAGAAATAGAAATTATCAGGCATCTTGCCAGGGGATGCTCTGCCCTTGAAATTGCCGATAAACTTTTTATTTCTGAAAATACGGTAAAGACTCATAAAAAAAACATCATGCGAAAGGCCAGTGTGCACAGCACGGCACAGCTTATTAATTTCGCGATCAACAACCAGATCATTTAGTCACCAATTTTTCTTTTCGATTGTTTCATTACACCCATTTGCGGTATTGTGACTGGTATTGTAAATGTTTAGGTTTATTGAATAATAAGCAGTTGCATCCGTGTAACAGATACTGCTTTATTAGGTTTTGTGAGTATCCGCATCAAGTCCTAAAATAACAATTTAGCGTCTTTGCGAGCGACTTTATTAAATCTTTAGGAATTAAAATGGATATGATGGAGCGCAGCAATCTACTTGAAGAAGCTCTTTCACTAATAGATTGCTTCGTTACATTTTATTCTTTATAGCATGAACGAGTCTTTGCGTTCCTCGCAAAGACAATGATTCTTAGGATTGGAAGCGGATACTCACATTAGGTTTTATAATCCTACACAAAATCAAATTGTCTGCAGCTGACTGGTTTCCTAAGACCTTCACATACTGGCGGTCTTTTTTGTCTTGAAACTGCCATCACATCATCTTCAACATCAGCCTTCTGGCCAATCCAGGAAAATGTCGCCCGATAAATGCCAGAACTTTGCCATGCCCGGTAAAGACATAGTTTCGCTTTCTTTTGTAAATGGCTTTTAACATAACGCGCACCGCTTTATCAGTTGGCCACATCAGGTTTTTGGGGCGGGGGTCTTTAAACTCTTCATGGTACACACCTTCATTATCTACTTTGGTGATTTCGCTCTCAACAAAACCGGGATGTATGGTGGTGCAGCTCACACCACTGCCATGCAGCTCTATATTTAATGAACTACCGATAGAACGTACGGCTGCTTTGGTAGCGGCATAGGCACTGGTCTTTGGTGAAGGTAAATACCCGGCCACACTTCCGATAAGTACCAATCTGCCTTTGGTTTTTTGCAGATGAGGAATCGTGTATTTGGCAGTCATTACAAGCCCGGTAACATTTATATCAAACTGTCTGCGCCAGTGTTTGGCCTCGGCATTTTCTATTAAGCCAAAAATACCATAGCCTGCATTGGCAATGGCAATGTCGAGTTGGCCAAAGTGTTGGATGATTTTTGCAACACAAGCTTCAATTTGTTTTTCATCAATCACATCGCAGGGCAGGCTAAGAACTTTTGCGCCCATTTCCTCCATCAGTTTTTGTACTTCCTGTAGTTTATCTGTTCTGCGTGCTGAGATTACTACAACAGCGCCTTGCTGTGCAAACTGAATGGCCATCTCTCTGCCTAAACCAGCAGAGGCCCCGGTTATCCATACGACTAAGTCTTTGAACATAATCAACTGATTAATTTATACGCTTACAAAAATCTCTTTGTGCTCTTTGTACATTTTTGCTTTGTGAACTTTGCGGTTTAAAAAATAACCACATAGAACACAAAGTATACACAGAGGTTCACAGAGTATTTACTCGCTTAATTTTCTTAAGTTCTTTAAAGAAATTCCAATAGCCCCAAGAATTACCAGGAGTAACAGTATTGATGATGCAAATGTGATTTTGTTTCCAGTGTAGTAAGCCTTTGG
>DAOLDI010000402.1:0-3032 GCA_035327445.1 Cyclobacteriaceae bacterium
GCTACCCCATGGACAGCCCGCGAGGCATATCAGCGTGAATCGCCCATGTTTCATGTGCCGAATATCAAAACACCATTTATGATTTTGCATGGAACTAACGATGGTGCTGTTGATTGGTCGCAGGGTTTGGAATTATATAACGCTGCCAGGAGAATGGGTAAAGAAGTTATTTTCTTGTCGTACCCCGGTGAAGGTCACCACCTGAGCAACGAAGCCAACCAGAAAGATTTTCTGGTACGCATGCAACAGTATTTCGATCATTACTTAAAGGGAACTGAGGCGCCAGCCTGGATGAAAGAAGGCGTGCCGCACTTGCAAAAGCAATATGATAAAGCTGAGTAATTATTGATTAAAGATCCCCTGGGCAAATACGCGGGGGATCTTTTATTTTTTCATATTGAATACTACTTTCCACAAACCACGCACTTCATTTTCGGCATAACCAGTGGCATGATCATCAGGATAGTAAGTCTTAATAAGTTCATCATTTGCTTCAGTGAGTTCTTTACCGGCAGTACCGTGACAGTTCAAGCAAAAAGCTTGCGTCATAATCGGCTTATAGTAAATTTTTCTACCCTCAATCTCAGTTAGCATTTCGCCTGATTTTTCTCCCGATTTGTAAGCATTTATCATTTCAATTTCAAAAGGATTGGCTTCATTCACTTTATTGCGGTATTTATCTGAAACCCGGCTGATATTGAGATGATAAGCCTGAGATAATGAATCTGTAAGACCCGAGGCGGCCAAGTTGCAATATGTAATAGCTTGTGGCAAACCACCTGCCTGTATGGCATTCATTAAGGCAGTTCTGATCACTTGAAAAGATTGTTTAGTGATGCTATCGCCCAATTGCAAGAGGTATTGGTTGTTCTCAATTTCTTCAATGTTAGTTTGTTTTTCATGTTTGGCGCAGCAGGTTAACAACGCCAGGAGTACAAGTATGCCAATTGAAGTGTTCTGTTTGAAATTCATAAACTGTTTTTCGAGGCTCATTAAAATAGCCTTATCAGGCATCTATGTCAAGCGAAAAGATATTTATTACAGGAATCGCCCAAATAGTATTTGAATAGTTGCTATCGTAACCAGCTATTGCCATTCATAAAGTTGAAATTTTGGAAGGTAGAAATTAATCTAAATTGAGGGCTTGGTTTGAAATAACTCAAATGATATGAATAAAAACTACATCAATGCCTTTATGCTGAGAGGCATGCTGCTCTTGTCCTGGTTAATACCCACATTTCTATGGGCCCAGGAAGAGGTAAAGCTGAAACCGGCCTCTCAAACCTATGCCATTACCAATGTAAACATCATACAGGCCCCCGGCCGTAAGATTGACATGGGCACAGTACTTATCCAAAATGGTTTAATTACTGCAGTTGGAAAAAATGTAAGAATTCCTGCCGATGCGCAGATCATCAAAGCTGACTCTATGTATGTGTATGCCGGTTTTATTGATGGCCTCTCAAATATTGGTGTTCCCAAGCCCAGAGAAGAGCAGCGCAGAGAGCGTGAAAAGGACCCGGGCAATCCCAGCAACGAACGTGCGGGTATCACACCTGAAAATGAATTGCGCGCAGCCCTTAATCCTGCTGATAAATCTATTGAAGAATGGAGAAGTGTAGGCTTTACTGTAACACAAGCTGTACCCTACGGAAACATGTTGCCTGGTAAAAGTGCCATCATTCAACTGCATGGTGATAATGCCGACAGAATGATTTTGAGAAATAACACAGGTGTATTTTCTCAGTTAAGTGGTGCTTCAGGGGTGTATCCCAATACGGTGATTGCCGTGATGTCAAAATTCAGAGAGTTGTACACCAATGCATCACTCACCAAAAGTTATGAGAGCATGTACGCGCAAAACAGTTCTGGTTTAAGCAGACCAAATTCTGACAGGGTGCTTGAGTCTTTTTATCCTGTTATTGATAAGCGCATTCCCATGGTATTCAAAGCAGAGCGTTTGCTGGATGTGCACCGTGTAATGACTTTGAAAAATGATTTGGGTTTCCCACTGGTAATAGCTGATGTGAAAGAAGGTTGGGATGTAATTAGCAAATTAAAATCGCCTGATGTAAAAGTTTTCCTGAGCCTTGATTTACCTGAGGAAATGAAGAAGGAGGAGAAAAAAGAAGAGAAAAAAGAAAAGACACGTGCTGATCTCGAAAAAGAAGCATTGGATAAAAGAAAGCAGGAAGCAATCGATAAAGCAGTTTCTCAGGCAGCAACTTTTAGAAATGCCGGTATACAGTTTGGTTTTTCAACCATGACGGCCAAATCAAAAGATGTGCATAGCAACATCAGAAGAATGGTGGCTGCAGGTTTACCTGAAGATGCTGCGCTGGCTGCATTAACAACCACACCTGCACAATTGATGGGTATTGCAGACAGAGTAGGTACAGTTGATAATGGCAAGATTGCGAACATAGTGCTTACTGATAAGCCTTACTTTGATGAGAAAGCTAAAATCAGGTATGTGTTTGTAGATGGACATCCGTATAAGTTTGAAGTAAAAGAAGCGCCCAGGAGAACGGGTAATAACAACAATGGTACTGCGGCTGACATTCAGGGAAGCTGGAGCATAACCATTGAAAGTCCGCAAGGCAGAAGTACAGGCTCAGTAAGTTTCAAGAAAGATGGAAATACATATTCAGGTACAACTACCAGTGATCGTATGCCGGGTGCAACTGCACTTAAAACAGTTGAGCTTGATGGAACAAACCTTACTTACACCTATACCCTAAGTATGGGTGATAACTCAATTGATGTGGAAGTAAGCGTAAAATTGAGCGGTAATAACTTTGACGGAACCATGAGCATCGGTCAGTGGGGTTCATTCCCAATTGAAGGTGTAAAAGATCCAAACAATTAATTCTAAAGCAATGCATACAAATATGAAAAGAATATATATCCTACTGATTGGCCTGATGTTTACCTTCAGTGCGCTTGCACAAGTGCCAAAAGGAAACTTGCTGATCAAAAACGGAACGGTACTCACCGTTACCAAAGGCACACTTGAAAATACCGATGTGCTT
>DAOLDI010000403.1:0-3017 GCA_035327445.1 Cyclobacteriaceae bacterium
AAATCGTTCCGTCTTTATTAACAACGAACTCAACAAATACTTTACCTTCAATACCCATTCTGCGGGCTTGTGCAGGATATTTCATTTTCTTCTGTACATAGTCATAGAAAGCAGCTAAACCACCTTTAGGTGCAGCGGATTCTTCTACCACAAGAAACACCTGGTCATAATCTTCTTCTTCCGGGGCGTCTGAAATTACCAACTCTTCAATTTTGGTGTCTTCAGTAATTTCCACGTCAAATTCAACCTTGATTTCGTCTTCAATCTCTTCCTCATCAGGTACTTCAACGATTTCAGGTTGCTGAATTTTTGGTGGTGGTGGAGGAGGAATATCAGTAGGGGGTACTTCAATCATTTCTTCGAAGTCATCACTCACACTGCCCAAATCAACCAATGAGCCGTCACCTCCGCTTTTCCATTCAAAAGCTGTGATTACGATCAACAAACTCAGCACCAGGCCAATATTGAAAATCAGCCCGCCTTTGTTTTGCAGATCGGCTTTTTCTGTCTTTTTACTTTCCATCACTTTTATTTTTTGAGTAGATACAAAACAATAAGAAAATCCATAAAATTCAAAGAATAAAATCCTCTACGGCAGAAAAAGTCACAAACCAAATATTATTTGGTTTATCTGCGGTTGCCGTAGTAAAGGCTGATAAATACTGTTGGAAAAACAGCCGAATTCTCAGCTGTAGGCATTAAAATGACCTGTCTGCTGTAAGCATCGGCTAAAAAACCTACTTCAAAGCCTGCAACCTGGCTTTTTACAGGGCTTAATTCAAAACTGATGGCCATTTTAAAATTAACTCCAGGTACAATTTTAGATTCTGGTACGCCTTCAAAGAGTCGGCCAGGTCCCAAAATATTAAAGAAATTATGCAAAGGGTTATTGGGATCATATGGCTCACGTACAGTTCTGAAAGAAGAATCGAGTGCGCGCTCTATATAATAGGGTGTTTCAAAGCCCAAACTAGGGCCAATGGCCGAAATGGCCTTTACTTCTACCCCTTGCTGCGCAGCTTTGCTAAATAGGAGCAACTCTCTTCCATATTGCATGCGCATGGTATAGAGGTAATTACTTTTGCCATAAATAAAGAAATTACCGGTAAAGCGGGCATTGTACCTGCGCTCTTGTGAGTGCTTTACATTCATAATTTCAAGACCATACGTCTCAAATACCCTTTCGTTAAGACGTTTAGATTTTTTAAACACAAAACCTCCGATGAGCCCGCTGGAAGAATTTTTATTTACACCCCAGGTAAATTCGTGGGTATAATCATAATTCTCCTGCCCAAAGACTGCTAAAGTGCTGATTAAGATAGTAATGATCAGTGCAAACCTCATTCAATTTCTTTGACTTAAATGTAATTTTTTTTACCTAACGCTGAAAATCAACACTTGGTTTATTATGCATAGTATGACAATTACTTATATGGGAGGTCTCAGAACGGAAGGCAGCCATCTCAAATCTGGTAATAAAGTAATAACAGATGCACCTCCTGATAATAATGGTAAAGGCGAAGCTTACAGCCCTACAGATTTGGTCTGTAATGCCCTTGCGGCTTGTATGATGACCCTGATGGGTATTCAGGCCAACAAAGAGCAAATAGATTTAAGTGGCATGTATGCAGAGATAACCAAAGTTATGGATAGTAACCCGCGGAAGATCAAAGAAATTATCATCCATTTTCAAAAGGAGAATTTGCAGGCAACAGATTTACAAAAAGAAAAACTAAAACGTGCAGCCTTAACCTGTCCGGTTGCTTTAAGTCTTTCAGAAAACCTACAGCAAACAATAAGCTTTAGTTTTTAACCTGTGCTTTAATGCTTTGGTAATCGATGCCCATGTGCGAATTATCATACACGGGCTTACTATCTTTGATGATTATTACCTGAGGGGATTCATGAACTACTTTAAACTCTTGGGCAATTTTATTAGAGATGTCGCGGTAAGAAAGCAGATCTAAAAAGTAGAAATCAACGTGCTGCATTTCTTCATCATTCCAATTTCGTTGTAACCGGTCTAAGACCATACGGCTGATTGAGCAGCGGGTGCTGTGTTTAAAAATGATAACAGGTTTATGGGCTGAGTCCGACTTTATTTGATCAAGTTGTGAAGTGCTGTTAAGGTTTTCCCAGTTCATACAATTATTTATTTCATAACTTTTTTGTCGGCAGAAAGTTCCGCTTTTGATTATTCATACCAAATGCCGATTTCGCGTTTGTCATACCTGGGCTTATGTTCTCTGCCTTTTGAGTCGGTTGGCTGTAGTGCATGCTTTTGAAATATTTTCGCCCAGGTCAGTTTGATGCCAGTTAATGTGTCTTTACCCTGGGCAGTATTGCTCTTGCCGCTTTGTGCAAACTGTGCGTCAGGATGAAGATTTGTTCCTTTTGATCTGCTCATTTTGGTATTGCCCTGGTAATCGGCAATGCGATATACAACTCTATTGGGGGCAACAACTTTTAGTGCATCGCGGTTGCTGTTAGGGTTATATACATATTTGGGTTGAATGTGGTAGCCGCGGTAAACATTTCCTTGTTGTGCATACTTACTTGCCGGTATGCCCTTCATGGCATTATCTGCTGCATGTGGTTTACGCGCATAGCTGTGTGGTAATTTAACCTTCACCTGTAAATCGTTTACAGCGTAAAGATTTTTTGATGGTTTAGTAACTCTTACTGAACCCTCTGCTGTATAAGGAGCCTTTACATACCTGGGCTGATATAAACTGCCGCTGTAGTTAAGGTAAGATCCATCAAATCCAATCATCACTTCACCTAAGTGTTTATCTCCCTTCCATCTTGAAACAGGATCATCTGTGATAGGTTTTTTCATTTTTATATTACCGGCATAATCTCCCCCTTGGTTCTTGATGGGTGTTTTGCTAAATCTTTCTTTGCCTTTAAATGTATCAACCTTATATTTTTGCGCTGGAGTTCTAACCGCAATGGCCTTACCGTCATTATTCCAGCTACCACTGATGCTTCCCGCCAATTTACCTGGAGGCGGTTTT
>DAOLDI010000404.1:0-3011 GCA_035327445.1 Cyclobacteriaceae bacterium
CAAACTCAATGGCACGCTGCACGTTGCGGATTGAGTTCATGTTTTTTACTTCAACCTTCTTACCTAAAACTTTTGCATCGCTGGGTTTTACTGATATGTTGGCATCGCATCGCAAAGAACCTTCTTCCATATTACCATCGCAGATATCAAGATAACGCACAAGTTTTCTTACTTCAGTTAAAAAAGCATAAGCATCTTCTGCGCTGTTGATACATGGCTCAGTAACAATTTCAATTAAAGGAACTCCCGCCCGGTTAAAATCAACCAGGCTGTCTTGCTCTGCTTCCGGGTGTATGGATTTTCCAGCGTCTTCTTCCAGATGTATGCGATTTAGCATAATATTTTTTTGCTCGCCCGACTTATTCACAATACTCACATAACCCTTTTTACAAATGGGTGTGCGGTCTTGTGTAAGTTGGTAGCCCTTGGGCAGATCTGGATAAAAATAATTTTTCCGGTCGAAAATATTGTAGCGGCTTATTTCAGCATTGCAGGCTAAACCCATTCTGATGGCATACTCAAAGGCAAGTTTATTGGCTTTGGGCAGAGTACCCGGATGCGCCAATGAAATAGTACTTAGCTGCGTATTGGGAGACTGACCAAAAGCTGTAGCATCTGCACAAAACATTTTGCTTTGCGTTTGCAACTGCGCATGCACTTCAAGACCTACCGTAAGGATGTATTTTGATTTACTAGATTCGTTCACATTTTCAAAAGGTTCTGGGCACTGGCTACTGGTAAACTGGCCTTAATTTGCAAAAAGAAACCTCAACACATTAACACATTAAAACTTAAACACCTTACTTAACCAACTCCCTCGCCTTCAGCAACACCCTATCTAGTCCGTTTAAATCTTTTCCACCGGCAGTTGCAAAGAAAGGCTGTCCACCACCTCCTCCGCTTATTTCTTTGGCAAGTTCTTTTACCATATTACCTGCATGAAATTTCTTTTCTTCTACAATTTTATCAGCCAGCATTACAGCCACCTGTGGTTTACCATCAATATTGGCCGCCAGTACCATAAACAAATCATCAAAATGGTTGCGCAGTTCATAGGCTACTTGTTTCAGTTTATCAGCATCAGGTAGTTCAACTTTCTCAATAATGACATGCATGTTGTTTTGTGGTATCGCATGCTGCGCAAGACTTACACGAATTGCAGATGCCTGCGCCTGGTAAACAGCTTCAAGCTTTTTCTCTAATTGTGCTTTTTCTTCTGCCAGCAGCTTTGTACTATGCAAAACATCTTTAGGATTACGCAGTACAGTTTTAATCTCTTTCAGCACATGCAGGTTGTTGTTTACGTAAGCTTCAGCAGCTTCGGCTGTTAATGCTTCAATGCGTCTCACACCTGCAGCAACTGAACTCTCGGCAACAATCTTAAAGAAACCGATGGCTCCTGTTGCAGGTACATGCGTACCTCCGCATAATTCAACTGAATAATGCTTATCGAAAATAATTACCCGAACAAAGTCACCATACTTTTCACCAAACAGGGCCATAGCGCCCATCGACTTAGCTTCTTCAATCGGAATGTTGCGTAATTCTTGTAAGGCAATATTTTCTCTGATTTTCTTATTTACAATTGCTTCTACTTTTGCGATCTCTTCATCCGTCATAGACGTAAAATGAGAAAAATCGAAGCGCAGGATTTTTTCATTTACCAAAGAACCCTTTTGCTCAACATGCACACCTAAAACTTCGCGCAGAGCTGCATGCAAGAGATGCGTTGCCGAGTGGTTGTTCATGGTAAGTTTACGCTTAGCTGCATTTACCACAGCCTTGCATTCAAGCGCAGCATCTTTTGGTAATTTATCTGTGATGTGAACGATGAGTTCGTTCTCTCTCAGGGTATCAAGCACTGAAATTTTTTCATCGGCAAATTGCAGATAACCGGTATCACCAACTTGTCCGCCACTTTCAGCATAGAAGGGAGTTTTATTTAGCACGAGTTGATAAAAGTCTTTTCCTTTCTGTGTGAGCTTGCGGTATTTCAAAACTTTGCTTTGGGCTTCCAGGTGTTCATAGCCAATGAAAGTAATGTCATCTTCTTCGTTTACTTCCACCCAATCACCGGTAGCTTTGGCGGCATCAGCTTTAGAGCGTTGTTTTTGCTTGGCCATCTCTGCAGCAAATCCTTTTTCATCAACACTCAATCCATTCTCCCTGGCAATTAATGAAGTGAGGTCTAATGGGAAACCGAATGTATCATACAACTCAAAAGATTGTTCACCGCTAATTAATTTCTCGGCTTTATCACTTAACTCTTGTTTGATGAACTCCATGCGCTTCAAACCCTTATCTAAAGTTCTGAGGAAAGAAATTTCTTCTTCCTGTATTACTCTTGCAATGTAATCCTGCTGTTGTTTGATTTCTGGAAAGACCTCTCCCATCTGCTCGCTCAATAGGTTTACAAGTTTGTAAATAAAAGGTTCTTTGAAATTCAGGAATGTAAATCCATAACGCACCGCCCTGCGCAAGATGCGCCTGATAACATAGCCGGCCCCGGTATTTGCAGGTAATTGCCCGTCAGCAATAGTAAATGCCACAGCGCGCACATGATCGGCAATTACACGCATGACAATATCTGTTTTTATATCAGCACCGTATTGCGTTCCTGCGGCTGAGCCTATGAAATTAATGAGTGGTGTAAATACATCAGAATCATAAGTGGATGTCTTACCCTGTATGGCCATGCACAAACGCTCGAAGCCCATACCGGTATCTACATGTTTAGCAGGCAGCGACTCAAGCTTTCCTGAACTGAGTCTGTTGAACTCCATGAAGACCAGGTTCCAGATTTCAATAACCTGCGAATGGTCATTGTTTACAAGTTCTCTTCCGGCTTTGACTTCGATGTCTGCCTCAGTTCTTAAGTCGATGTGAATTTCAGAACAAGGACCACAAGGACCGGTATCTCCCATTTCCCAGAAGTTGTCTTTTTTACTTCCGTAAATGATGCGGTCTTCTGGCACAATTGCTTTCCATAATGCATACGCTTCATGATCAAC
>DAOLDI010000405.1:0-3004 GCA_035327445.1 Cyclobacteriaceae bacterium
TGTGTGTAAATATCTCGTGTAATACCTCTGCTGATATCGGGCGAAGGAACAAAACCTCCCATATCAGGATTGATCTGCACTCTTGGAAATAAGGAGAATGTTCTGCCATTCTCTTTTCTGAATTCTATTTCGTAATAAGTGTTCTCCGGAAAAATCTGAAATGACTCACCTTCACTGTATAACTTCTTTCCCTTGAAATAAATGTCCTGCTTCGCAATAACTGTCAATGGATCTTGTGTAGGCAGGATATCATTTTTACTGATATAACCCGATTTATGCCTGGGCTCAAATCGCTCTCCTAAATATTCAATTTCATAACCTGCCATTGCTCTGGGTTCATTGACAAAGAGCAAGAGATTCTCACGGTTGAAATCGGTAGAGAATTCGCTTGAGATCAGCAAACCCGAATTATTAAGCGAAACAACTTTTGAATAGCCTGCAGAAAAAACAATTCCGATCAACATAAGTCCAACACCTATATGGGCTACTGATCCTCCGGTAAGCGTAGGACTTGTCTTGATGATATTGATCAAAATTTTACCATTGGCAATGATGGTATAAACTGATGCAAGTGTTAGCACCATCAATGCAGGTTCAAAAATTCTTCCGACAGAAATAATTATCGCCCATACAATAAGACTTAACATGAGCGGAGCCGAAAGCTCAGCCCATAATTTTTTACCCTCAATTTTCTTCCAGAAGAAAAACTGCCCGGTGCCACTTAATAAAGCAAGGCCAACCGCAAACCACAATTGAAACCTGGTGTAAAACTCAACCTGATCGGCCGGTGGCGCAAGTGTTGAAACCCCACCAAATAATTCAACTAGTTTATTAAATACCGGGAAAGAAGTAGGCAGTAATACCTGGAAGCCCATGAGGCATAACAAGGTAACGCCAATGAAAATCCAAAACTCTCTTGAGTACACAGATGCTTCCTCTTCACTGGTGGGAATGTATTTCCACCTTACAATTAATAAGGTAATGGCAACAATGCTGAAGAACATCATATAAATAAACAACTGTCCGTTTAAGCCGAGGTCGGTAAAAGAATGAACGGAGGAATCTCCCAGCACACCACTTCTGGTAAGGAAGGTGGAATACAAAATCAGGATAAAGGTTGTGATTGAAAGTACAATAGAAGTTTTAAGCGCAGTTTCACTGTTCTTATAAATGATCATGGTGTGTATTGCGCCAACTAAAATCAACCAGGGCACATACACTGCATTTTCAACAGGGTCCCAGTTCCAGTATCCGCCAAAGTTCAGTGTTTCATAAGCCCAGTATCCGCCCATTAAAATACCCAAGCCTAAAACAGCGCCAGAGAAAAGTGCCCAAGGCAATGCGGGTCTTATCCAATCAGCATATTTCTTAAACCATAAACCTGCAACTGCATAAGCAAAAGGAATAAGTGTGCTGGCATAACCTAAAAATAAAGTAGGTGGGTGTATCACCATCCAGTAATTCTGCAGTAACGGATTAAGTCCTTGTCCATCTGCCGGCACAAACTCAGGCTGCATTTTAAAAATAGGTGCATCTATCGCATCGCGTAATAAAATGAATGGTGAGCTTCCGATTTTAAAATCGATGCCGGGAATTACCACCCCCAAAATCATGGATGCCAGAAATGCCTGCACAAGCGCAAAGACAACCATTACAGGAGCCTCCCAGAATTTATTGGTCTTGATCAAGACAAATCCGATAACTGCATTCCAGATGATCCACAGTAAAAAACTTCCTTCTTGTCCGTTCCAGAAAGTGGATACCATGTAATGTGTTGGCAGTGTTAAAGAAGAATATCTGTAGGCGTAATGATATTCAAAGTAATGATTGGCAATGATGTTAAACAAACAAACTGAAGCACCTGCTACTGCGATGATGTGCACATAAAAAGAAAATCTCGCATTCTTTTTCCATGCCTCTTGTTTTTGCAAATCAGTGCTAAGATTTGCAGCCCGCAGATAAGCGAATGCCGCAACTAAAGAAGTAACAAAACTGATGATAATAAAAAGGTGACCGAGATCACCTACGAAATAGTGCACCATTAGCTAAATAATTCAATCAAAACTTAAATACCAACTGTTAAGCCCTCTTCCTGGTATTTGGAAGGACACTTCAATAAAATCTTATCTGCAACAAAAATGTTTTCTCTGTACGCGCCAATCACAACAACTTTTTCTGAACGAGCAAAATCCGGAGGCATGGGTTCATTGTAGTAAACCTTTTGCTCTTGCTGTGCTTCATCAACCAAAATAAAGGTGAAAGATAATTGATCTGCTCCGGGTTGTATACCTACAATTTCACCGAGTTCAGATTTTTTCAATTCACCTACCACATGAATTTTATTTTTATTGCCACTGGCAGCCATATCATAAGCTTCAGCAAAAGTTACATAATTGCTGGCATCGCCCGCAGTTGCAATAATGATGGCTATGGCAATAGCCACAACACCAATAGCCAGTATATGTGATTTTTTCATACTACCTTCTTTAATTTTTCAATTTCACTTTTTCTCCTTTAACTGATCTTCCAGTTTCTTTATTTTCTTATCGAGACTTGCCAGGTAAACAATGATACCGATGAAAATGACCAGTATAATGGCAACCACAACATAAATTTTTCCTTCTGCCCGCAGGCCATCGGCCATGGGTACCTGGCTTTGTGCCAGTAATGCCGGCATACCTGCAAAAGCTGCAATCAGCAACATCAATATTTTATACACATTTTCAGTTTTCATCATTCAATTGTGTTTCAATCTTACTCAACCTTATTTTCAAACTTGCCAACCATACACCCAATAATATCCAGCCGGCAACTGCCGGATAGAAAACCATGCGCATGCGGCTGTCAAGGTCATAAGTATTAAAACCCGGGTTGCCACCACTGCCCGGATGCATAGAACTCGTTAGCCTGGGGATGATAAAAATCAAAGGTATCATAGCAGCAAAAGCAAAAATGTTGTACACAGCGCCTAACCTTGCCTGCTGCTCTTCATCTTTCAATGAGC
>DAOLDI010000406.1:0-3000 GCA_035327445.1 Cyclobacteriaceae bacterium
CCACAGCGTAAGCCGTTTAATTGGTGCACCTCCGGGCTATGTAGGTTATGATGAAGGCGGGCAATTGACAGAAGCAGTTAGAAGAAAGCCTTACTCCGTAATTTTACTGGATGAAATAGAAAAAGCGCATCCTGATGTGTTCAATATTTTGTTGCAGGTACTGGATGATGGCAGGCTAACCGATAACAAAGGTAGGGTGGCAAACTTCAAAAACACCATCATCATCATGACCACCAATATCAGTTCGCATATCATACAAGACAGCTTTGAAAAAATTACTGATACCAACTACTTTGAGGTGCTGGAAAAAACCAAGGAAGAGGGGGTAGCCTTGTTGAAAGCTTCTGTTCGTCCTGAGTTTGTGAACCGTATAGATGAAATCATCATGTTTCGTCCGCTCAGCAGGGCCGATGTGCGCAAAATTGTAGGCATACAATTTGGGTTGATTCAAAAGCGTTTAGAAGAAAATGGCGTTAAGCTGGATATTTCAACAAAAGCGCTCGACAGGCTGGCAATTATGGGTTATGACCCTCAGTTTGGCGCCCGACCGCTGAAGCGTGTAATGCAGAAAGAAATTTTAAATGAACTTTCTAAACAAATTCTGGCCGGAAGCATTAATAGAGATGCGGTGGTATTTATTGACTTGAAAAACGAAGTTGAATTCGATTTTCAAAACATTAGTACGGCTGAAATTGTTGAATAAATGCATATAAGTTTGTAGGAGTATTTAAGATTGTGCAGTTGGTTATGTGGGTTTAGGTTTAGGTAAGGAGGCTGCCTCAAAAGGGCAGCTTCCGTCTTTATCAGCCAACAAGAACCAAAACCGGCATCGTTTCCATTTTATTCCAGATATTTGCCGCAAACCTTAAAACTCACGGTGAAGCATCTTTTTTTAAGTCTGGTACTAACAGCAAGTATTCTCAACCCACTATTACATCACGCGCAAACACAGAATGAAGTACCTGAAGTACCCTATTTTACTTTTGGCAGAGGTTTGGGTATAATTTCTCCGGATAGTTTATTTCTCTTAAACATACGCTTCAGGATTCAAAATCGGGTGGCATTTACTACGCAATCAGCCAATGATTGGGAAATTGAAAGTGTAGAAGCAAGGGTAAGACGTATGCGATTGCGTTTTGACGGATACATCTACACCAAAAGACTGAGCTATGTAATGCAATTATCTTTTTCGCGTGGTGATATGGATTTCGAGGACACCGCTTTTCCAAATGTTGTGCGCGATGCCATGGTGCTGTACGCAGTTAACAATAAATTTACCATTGGCCTCGGTCAAACAAAATTGCCTGGCAACAGGCAGCGGGTAGTGTCTTCAGGCGATTTGCAATTACCTGATCGCTCAATTGTAAATGCTACTTTTAATATCGACCGTGATTTTGGTTTACAACTGTATTATACTAACCATATCAATGGATTCTATTACCTGCTAAGAGGAGCGCTCACTTCGGGTGAAGGAAGAAACATTACCTCATCCGACAAGGGACTTGCTTATACCGGACGCATTGAGTTACTCCCTTTTGGATTATTTACAAACTTCGGAGATTACTTTGAAGGCGATTTAATGCGCGAACCCAAACCCAAACTTTCCATGGGCTTAACGCACTCTGAAAATTATGGGGCCATCAGAGCAGGTGGGCAGTTGGGTAAGTTTCTGTATGATTCACGTGATATTTCAACCAGCATTGCCGACTTACTAATTAAGTACAGAGGTTTTGCAATGGCCGCTGAATTACTTTACAGAACTACAGATAACCCACTCACATTTAGCGATACAGGAGATTTGAGATATGTATATAAAGGTTTTGGCGAGACATACCAGGGCAGTTACCTCTTTCATAATAATTTTGAAATTGCAGCACGATTTGCCCGGGTGATTCCTCATAATGAGTTGCAGCAATATGAAAGTGAGACAACACATTATACCTTAGGTGCAACCAAATACCTGAAAGGTCACCGGGTTAAGCTTCAATCAGATTTAACTTATGAAACAAGAGAATGGCTGCTAAATGCAAACTCAAACACTGATAATTTTCAAATACGCTTTCAAATTGAAATAGGTATTTGATTTCTCTATCTTGCCGCCATGACAAACGAAGAAATACTTAGCATGTGGAAAATGGGCAGAACCCGTTTAACCAATCTTTTGCCTGAAATCAATTCAGATGATCTGCATAAAAAATTGCACCCTGAGAGTAATAATATCGGCTGGATGCTCAGGCACATTGCTGAAGTAGAGCATTTGTTTGCCAAAAATGTATTTGGTCAGGATGTGAAAGTAACTGTACTTACCATCGGGCATCAATCTACCAGCAAAGAAAGGTTCACCAATTTGGATGAATTGAAGGGTTTTTCGGATGAAGCTGTACAACATCTTATAAATGCCATAAATGCACAGGAAGAAGGTGCCTGGGATGAACAAATAAGCACCAAAGAGTTTGGAACCGTAAAAAAATCTGATGCCATCGCCAGAATAATGACACACACAGCCTGGCATGCCGGGCAAATTAAACTGGCATTAAAATATGGCACATGATTAAAACCTTTTGCTCAAACCAATTTCAAGGCTGTAACGCTGGCGAAATACCTTTTCGAGGTATTCTTCATGTTGAAATTCTGCCATAGCTCTGCCGAAGAAATTGTTGGATAATGGAAAATTATATTCCAGGGTAAGTCGGGCGGCACTTAAACGTAAAATTTCAAATAAGCTTACAAATTCAACAGGAGCGCGGCCATAGGCTGCCGTTACACCTAAAAAGTGATCGCGATTACTTAAGTAGTTTCGGTATGATAGTATAGAGGTGTGTGTGATTTCATCTTGCAATTGAATGAACATCGGCCTGAATGAAAGCATATGATTGCCAAAATACTTTGATAAATGAGCAGTATATATCCATAACTCATCATCGCTTACATTGTAGTACATATATCGTATGCCGTCTTCTGCTTGAAATAAAACAGGTAAAGCATGAAAAAGCTCAGCAC
>DAOLDI010000407.1:0-2996 GCA_035327445.1 Cyclobacteriaceae bacterium
TTTTGTGTTCTCCTGCCTGTCTCCCGCATGCGTTCATTGTAGGCTTCCTCTCCTTCCATTTCAAGTGTAAACAGGTGATCGCCAAAACTGCAAATACCTTCTTGTATCCACATGTGTGCCCAGTCTTTATTGCTCACTTTGTTGGCCCACCACTCGTGTCCAAACTCATGATGCAACAGCCAATCAAAATCTTCTCCGCCAATTTTGCTGTAGCGATATTGATTACCATAAGCATTCATGGTTTGATGCTCCATACCCAGGTGTGGAGTTTCAGCAATGCCAATCTTCTCTTTCACAAATGGATACTCACCAAAATATTTTTCAAGTACACGCGCTGATCGCTCAAGCAGATATAATAGATGCGGGGCTTTGTCTTTGTTCTCTTCAAGCACATAGTAATGCATGGGTACTTTGTTACCATTTATAGTAGTGTACTCTCTTGTGACCAATGCATATTTGCCCACATTAAACACAATACCATAATTGTTGATGGTGTAATTTGTTCTCCAATGAAAGGTGGAGGTGTTTTTACCATGACTTACTTTCTTCAATATACCAGGCCCGGCAACTGTTAAACCTTTAGGTACTGTGATAATCATTTCAGCACCTTCATTCGGTTCATCGCTGGGATGATCTTTGCAAGGGAAATAAATCTTCGCCCCTTCCATCTGGCAGGTTATGGCAATCCAGGGGTTACCTGCGCTATCACGCTCCCATTGAAAACCCCCTGACCAGGGCGGGCGCTCAGCAATAGCAGGTTTGCCACCGTAAGCAATTTTCACTTTTGTCTTTCCTGCTTTAAAGGGCTGAGATCCGGAGATATACAAAAGGTGCTCATCAGTATGCTTAAAAGTTTGCAGCCTATTGTTAACCCATACATTTTGTACTTGCATGCCATTCCATAAATCAAATAATAAAACAGGGCTTGCTTCAGATAAAATCAAATCAATTTCGGTATGGCCATCTATGCGCTTTTCATCCGGCTCAACATTGAGAACAATAGAATAAAAGCGGATATCGATAATGGCTTGCTCAGGCTTGAGTTTTCCGCCTGATCGGAGATTTTGGGCCTGTATAAGAAATGGAAGGCAAAAGAAAACTAGTAATAACTTGCGCATAAAAAGGTGGTTTTACCTGCACAAATAAGCAATCGCCTTAAATATTTCCTAAAATTTTGAATTTTAATGAGTCATTTGAAACCTTTATCGTAAATTTACGATTATCGCATTATGGGATTAAGCAAAACATCAGCATTTAATAAAGAACAAAATGAACTGGCAGCCATGGCCAAGGCTTTGGCGCATCCGGCACGCATTGCCATACTTCAATTTTTAGCCAGGCAACAAAGCTGTATTTGTGGCGATATTGTAGAAGAACTTCCCCTATCCCAATCAACTGTTTCGCAACACCTAAAAGAATTAAAAGATGCGGGACTCATCAAAGGAGAAATTGAAGGCCCAAGTGTTTGCTATTGCATCAATGAAAAAGCTATAGAAAAGGTACGTAAAGAACTCAACATGCTTTTTGATTCTTGCAATACGCAAAATTGCTGTTAAAAAATTTTAATTTAATCAATCGTAATATAACGATAACCAAAATAATACCACCATGAAAACTTCATCAGAAAACTTAAAAGAAATTGTAAGAGAGAAATACAGCGAAATTGCTGAGCAAAGTAAATCACAGAATGAAAGTTCTTGTTGTGGCGCTTCATGTGCCTGTAATAGCCTGGATATTTCGATTATGGCCGAAAGCTATGAACAATTACAAGGCTATGTGGCTGATGCAGACCTTGGTTTAGGCTGCGGTTTACCTACTGAGTTTGCGCAAATAAAAGCAGGCGATACGGTAATTGATCTAGGATCAGGTGCGGGTAACGATTGCTTTGTTGCCAGAAGTATTACCGGAGCAAGCGGAAAAGTAATTGGCATTGACATGACACCTGCTATGATTGATAAAGCCAGACGCAATGCTGATAAGCTGGGTTTAAACAACGTTGAATTTAGATTGGGTGATATAGAAAACTTACCTGTTCACGATAACACAGCTGATGTAATTGTGAGCAATTGCGTGCTCAATCTTGTGCCTGATAAAATAAAAGCCTTTGCCGAAACTTATCGTGTGCTAAAACCCGGTGGGCATATCAGTGTATCAGATATTGTGCTTATCGGTGAATTGCCAGCTCGCTTACAAAACATTGCTGAGCTTTATGCAGGATGTGTAAGTGGTGCCATTCAAAAAGATGCCTACCTGTATATCATTAAGGCCGCAGGTTTTACCGAAGTTAAAATTCAAAAAGAAAGACAAATACTTATTCCGGATGAAATCTTAAGTCAGTACCTGGAAGCAAATGAAATAAAACAATTACAAGAAAATCAAGTGGGCATATACAGCATAACGGTTTATGCTGAAAAACCTTTGCAACCCTAATGCGGTATTGATTGACTTACCTGATTTGAATAAAATTAAAATCAGCGTTTCATCATCGCATAATGTTTCGGATCGTTAAAAAGTGATTTCGAAATATGCATGCTCACCAACATATTGGGTACATCAACTACTTCTGCAATGTGCAGGTCGGCAGCGACAGAGCAGAGCACATAAGCCTCTTGCCTGTTCATGGCATGCACCTCTACCAGGTAGTCGATCATGTATCGAACAGCTTTTTTAGTTGCGCCATCAATGGTAGTATCAAAACCGGTAGTGGCGTAATACTCATCTGTTTCGTATTGTGGTTCCTTAATTTTTCTTTTAGCCTTTATGAGGTTGAGTTCAACAATAAAGCGCATGGGAGCTTCAACTGCCGATCCGCAGACCTCTCCCATGCCTTGTGTTACATGTGCATCGCCAATGGAAAATAAAGCACCGGCAACAAATACGGGTAAATAAACGGTTGTTCCTTCGGTCATATTCGGATCGTCCATATTTCCACCATTGGCCCGCGGTGGAATTGTACTCAACAATGAATCTGTATCAGGTGCAACACCCAGTACACC
>DAOLDI010000408.1:0-2973 GCA_035327445.1 Cyclobacteriaceae bacterium
TGTATTGGGCTGCTTCCTGTTTTCAGAAGAAGATGTTTTCAAAAAGATTAAGGTGCTATCGGGTGGAGAAAAATCAAGAGTGGCATTAGCCAAAACGCTGATATCAGAAGCTAATTTTCTCTTATTAGATGAACCCACCAACCACCTGGATTTTATTTCGGAAAATATTCTGATTCAGGCGCTGCAGCAGTATAAGGGAAGTTTCATCGTGGTTTCGCACAACCGGCATTTCGTTAGCCAGGTTGCGAATAAAATCTGGTACATAGAAGACAGGCAAATCAAAGAATATCCGGGCACTTACGAAGAGTATGACTATTGGCTCAAGAAACAATTGGCGCAACAGCAAGCCCAAATTCAATCACCTAAGAAACAGGAAAGCAAGCCCAGGCAAGACAATAATAAACCTAAACATGTAAAGTCTGGAGATGAAAAGCTGCTGAAAAAGCTACAGAAAGAAATTATGCAGCATGAAAACGACATCAGTAAACTGGAAAATGATAAAGCTTTGCTCGAAGAACAATTAAGTCTTCCGGAAATTTATGCCCAACCAGAAAAAATGCTGGAGTTAAATGAGCATTATGAAAAGTTGAATCAGCAATTAAATGAGCTGCAGGCAAACTGGGAGAAACTGATGCTGGAAGCCGAAGAATTAGAGAAATCTAATTAATCCGCAAACCAATTTGCACCGTTAATCTGCTGATTGACATATCCACTAAATTAGGCAGTCCCCAATTATCATATTCCAAATCAGCCCAAACATATTTGTATCCGATTGATGTAAACAACTTTGTTTTCTTTTCTCCTGCCACCATAAAAAACTGAGGGTGCAAAATGGTGCCTGTACCCCTTTCTAATGTACCTATCCAGTTCCACAATTCTCCATTTTTGTATTTTAGGCGCGTAAAGCCTGCATCAAGCGCAAAACCATATCGGCCACTCAAACCTTTGGCTGATTTTTCAAGATGAAGTATTACAGGACTTGAGCGCAATTGTCCGTAGCTTTCTCTGCCTAAGCCAAGTGCCACAACATATTTTTCATTAAAGCTTATGCCATGCTGCATGGTAATACTCGCATTACTCTGGTAATTGGTGTCGCAGTCAATGCAATTAAATAACATTCCGAATTGTAAGGAAGAATAATATTTCACCGAATGCCTGATGCTGTCTTGCTGGCCAAAGGCAAACAATTGCATCAGACAAATTAGTGTTATGCTAAAAATGAATCTGGGCAACTTCAATTTTTAAAATTGATATGACTGATCTGTGTAATATTATTAGGATCAGCATAGCTGTACTGGTACAATCCATTGCTGCCTATCATCATCAAAACATTTCCGAAGGGTATTACATCGTATGCATTGATATTTGGATAACGTGCTAAAACATGTTTATCGATTTCAAGCGGATTGCTTGCATCAAATATTTTTAAACCGGCATCTCCATCACACAAAAACAAAATATTTTGGTCAATGCCTAAGCCATGCGGATTATGCATGGGATAGTCCTTCACTAATCTCGGGTTGCGGATATTGCTGATATCAATTACCTCCAACACATTAAGATTGGCCATGCGGCACTCTGTTCCCGTTCTTAAGGTTACATAGGCATAATTACCTTCTACCACAACAGGGTCGCAGGCAAAGAGATGTGCATAGGTACTGACATAAGCAGGACGCTCAGGATTGCTGATGTCCAAAATATGCATGCCGGTTGTTGAACCTATAAACAACATATCTTCATAAGGGAAAATAGTTTCAATACCCCAACCCACATCAAGCCGATTGAGTAATTCAGGCTTTACCGGATTTGCCAATGAAGCAGTTTCTACACCTATGCCATTGAGCATATAGAGGTATTGATCAACTATGGTAAAGCGAGCCATTGAGCCCCCTATACCTGCTCCGGCACTTATTCTTCCGGGCATCAAATTAAGCGTTGTACCTCTTTGCGCAGTAGCGAATGATTCCATCATGATGATGCCCCCACCCCAAAATCTACCACCCCAGGGTTCAAGAATATTGGCACAGTCATTTTCAGTAATTTCAACACGCTCTTCACGCTTATAAGTAATGACCAAATTTCTATTGTTATCAACTGTAAAGCCCATGAAGTTTACAGATTGTAATACGTTTTCTTCTCTGTTGATTAGCCTGGCTTGCTGGATATTGCTGATATCAAAACTGAGCAAATCCATGTATGAGTCAGCATACAGAATTGCCCCACGTATGGCGAGATCAAAATTTCCGGGAATTTTGATGAAGTTGAGATGTACAGGTACTTCCGGATTTTTATTATCAATAACATGAATGCCTTCGCCTGGCTCATTGATAAACAAGTAATCATCTTTGAAATAAATTCTGCCGGCACTCTCAATGCTTCTGGGTGCCACAACCTCTACAGCGTTTCGCAGAAATGTGAGGTTAGTTTCTACGGCTGAGTAATACACATAGGTATGCGTTACTTTACAACTGTCAGTATTACAAGACTTGGTAAGGATACTCAGAAGAATAATTGCGATGATGAATCCTACAGCCTTTAATGCGCGAAGCATGCGATCAGAAATGAAGTGGTTTAGATATTGCATAGAGATGGCTTTTTATACCCTTTGACACCTTGTGCACCAAAGTGGTTGGAATCAAAATGAAATAATTACTTAAACAGGTAATTAAACCTGAGAGCTACATCTAAAGTAAGCGGCTGAAAAGTGCTGTTGGTTTCTGCTTTAAGCAGAGAATGCATGGCGTAACGCATGCCCGGTGCCAGGGCTAAGCGATAATGATCGCCAAACCTGTAACTAATTTCGGTGCCGGCCAGGCTTGAAAAGTTAACGGTTCTGTAGGCCGCATCAGCGCCTGCGCGTTCTGAAAAACTATTGAGATTACCACTTCCATCATTCATGGTATTCTGAATGAAGAAATCAGTTGCGAAGCCGGCATTCAATTGTAAGACAAATTTCTTATCGAGCAGTAAGTA
>DAOLDI010000409.1:0-2972 GCA_035327445.1 Cyclobacteriaceae bacterium
ACCATAAGCTGAGTCAGATTTTCTGAAACTTCTTTTTTCGTCTGAACCAGATGTTCTGCGTGGTCTTTTTTCGGTGCTGTTATCAGAATCCGTTTTTCTGAAATCTCTTTTATCATCAGGCCTGGAAGGCCTGCGCCTTTCACCAGATGAACTACTTGCTTTGGAATCTGAACTACGTTTTACAAACCTCTTGCCTGAAGATGGTTTGCGACTTCCTTCTCCTCTTGATGAGGATTTAGATCTTTCGCCTTCTGATTTGGCTGGCCGCTCACTGCGGTCTTTTCTTGACATGTTATTATGATTATGCTTCAGAGTTTTCGCCTATGCTATTCTCTTCAGCAGTGAAATCTTTGGGGGTTGGCAATTCACTTATATCGTTAATGCCAAAATACTCCATAAACTTTACGGTTGTACCGTATAACATCGGGCGGCCAACGCCTTCTGACTTACCTCGAATTTCAACGAGACCCTTATCAAGTAGTTTTTGAACTGCGTAATCAAAGTTTACACCTCTGATGTGCTCAACTTCGGTTTTGGTTATGGGTTGCTTATATGCAATAATTGAAAGTGTTTCCAACGCAGAGGTAGAAAGTCTTCTTTTTGATTGCTGCTTCAGCATGATACTTATGCTGCTCTGGTAAGCGGGCTTGGTTAAAAACTGATAACCTCCTGCTGCTTTATTTATCTGAAAGGCAAACTCTTCTGCATTGTATTTTTCTTCAAGTCTGGAAATAGCACCCAGTATATCATCGTCAGGTACATCAGCAGCAAACATTTCTGACAAACATGATTTAATGTCTGCTATTTTAATAGGACCTGGTGAGCAGAATATGAGTGCTTCAATATGGTTCTGAAGAAAATCCATTAATCCTGTTGCATTATTTTACCTTCAATTGATTGTGTTGTGTGCGGTACGGCCATCAATCTTTCTTTTGGAATCAGTTTTCCGGTTACAGAGCAAATTCCATAAGTACCATTTTTAATTCTGATCAGAGCATTTTCAAGATTCACAATAAACTTTTGTTGTCTTGCTGCCAATTGGCTCAGATTTTCTTTTTCTGCAGTATCTGCGCCATCTTCCAGCACCTTTGTGTTTCCACCTGATGTACTGTCTGTGCCTGAATCATTTGTTTTGTTAAGTGTTTCTTTCAAAATACGAAACTCCATTTTGGCCTTTTCCAATTTTGACTGAATGAGTTGTTCGAACTCCCTTAGTTCCTCTTCAGAATACCTGCTTCTGTCGTCTGTAGATGGTTTAGGGGGTACAGCAACAATTGGTCTTCCGGTTGGCGGTACAGGTACTTTTAAAACTCTTGGTGCTTCTATTGTTTTTGCTTTCTTCTCCTTTTCTTGCTTAGCTACTTTCTTTTCAATAGCTTTTACCTTAACAGGTTTTTCTGCCGGCTTTGCTTTTTCCTTTGGCACCGCAACTTTAGCTGCCACCTTCTTTTGCGGAGCTACTTTACTTACAGGCTTCTGTTTCTTAGCTACTGCTTTTTTGGGAGCGGCTTTCTTTGCAGGTTTTGCCTTAACCGCAGCCTTCTTTGCAGGTTTTGCTTTCTTGGCTACTTTTTTAGTGACTTTCTTAGCTGCAACTTTTTTAACAGCATTTTTCTTTGGTGCCGCTTTTTTAGCACTTGCCTTTTTAGATTTTGCTTTGGCCATGGCTTCTCCCTGTTTATTTAAAATTGCGCCAAAATTAAGATGCTGCAGCTAAAACAAAAATATTCAACCAATTAATTAGTGCGCCTTAGATTCCGAATCAGATTATGCTTTGCGGCAAATAAAGCCTCTTTGTTAAAAACGAGTTGCAACAACTACTCTTTTTCTTATTACCTGTGATTCTCCAATTTGATTGAAAACCTGAAAATATACCATGTAGGGGCCGGTCCTCACTTTTGCTCCCTCATCATTTGAGCCATCCCAGGTTAAGAATCCTTCATAATTAATGAGTTCATTATGAGCGATGGTCTTTACTCTTCTGCCTTGCTGATCAACAATAAAAATATTTGCCGTGTAGCCTGCCTGATCAAAAGACCAGGCGATACGCGTAAAATCTTCAATGCCGTATAGGGGGATAAAAACTTCGGGTTCTACTTTAACCTGTGTATCCAGGTCTATTTTACCTCTTGCGGCAGAATTAACATAACCGGGTGTTGCAAAACCTGATATAGATGCAGCTGATTTCCAGTTAGCAGGGTTATTAGTAGCAGCATCTATTGACACACGCTCAAGAGAAACACCTTCTTTGCTTCTTAGCAATGGGTTGTGAAAGTTCTCGTGATAAATTAAATAGTCCAGCAGTACGCCAAATGCATCTGCTAAAGAAACTGTTCCCTCCCGGTCTGGATAAGATGGCAAATTTACCTGGCAAGCTACTTCTGTTTTTGTTTGTGGATAATCTCCTTTCAGTATGTCAATGTTAGGAGTCAAAATCATAAATGACCCGGGCGCTAATAAAACATCCTCCTGACTTATCAATCTTAGGTTGGCAGGATTGTTATCTACATAATTGCCGATGCGCCAGTTTTTCAGGTTGAAGTATTTGTTGCTTCGGTTATAAATCTCCACAAAGTCAACACCGCCAGGTCGCGGATTAAAAAGTATTTCGTTTATCAGCACATCTGCCACTTGTGCCGGCTCTGTTAACACAAAAATTGCTGATGCATGACTGCTTTGAATTTTATTGCCCGGACAATCATAAACATTTGATACTGCAAGCGTGTAAACTTTTGAGGCTTGAACAGGTGTGGTAAGAATTGCGAGCAGTTGTTGTTTTGTTTGATCATTAAACGAAACAGTACCAACTTGTAATTGATCACTTATTTGAATGTTGATTTCATTGGGTGTGTAATCGCTTAACTTTTCATTAAACTGTAACAAGAGCGAATCACCACTTAAGGCAATTACTTGCAAAAGTTTTGGT
Source organism: Cyclobacteriaceae bacterium (assembly GCA_035327445.1). Classification (GTDB taxonomy): domain Bacteria; phylum Bacteroidota; class Bacteroidia; order Cytophagales; family Cyclobacteriaceae; genus DAOLDI01. The sequence continues at coordinate 2,927 of DAOLDI010000409.1, forward strand.
CCGGTTAAATCGGGTCGGTTGTCATTTACTGAGTTTACTTTTCTGG
>DAOLDI010000410.1:0-2968 GCA_035327445.1 Cyclobacteriaceae bacterium
GCTATACTTGCCAAGTAATTTTTCGGCCATCTTGGTGTAATACCAACGCCACAGTCTGTTATAGTTCTCTTTGTATTCCCAATACAAGGTATCATGAAATACAGTAAGACCAAGACATTTATTAAAACGAATGGGTAATACATAATCAGGCGCTATAACAGCGTCAGCTCTTTTAAATAAGAGAACGAGGGGAAGAACACCTAGTTTCCAAATGATAAATCCGCTATGACTTATGATTTTCTGGAGAAAATTCAATTTGCCTTTTAAGAAAGTTGAATTATCAGCTCTTTTCCAAAAAGGGATTGATATGTATGTAGCTTTTAAATCATCACGTCCGATTGTATGCTCACACAGAATGCTGGTGTAGGTCTTAATACCTGTAAAAGCAGTTAGTAAGTGAAAGGTATCAATTATAACTAAGGGTTTACGTTTATGCATTTGATACTCCATCAACACTATTGAATTTATACTTATGATATATATTGATGCTGTAACCTACCATCCACCATGAAATCAGAGAAACATACAAATAAGCTTCAACATTAGCAGTCATGAGCGGCAGAAGTAATCCGAATTTTACAGTACTTGCTATAAATGGTATTACCTGATCTGATTTTGTGCTTGCAAATCGGTATGCTTTATAGCTATAAAAAATTGACAGGAAGATGATTATGATATAGGTAAACATACCAATCCATCCTAATTGTACGCCATAGATAATGAATTGATTTTCTCCGCTAACACGTAATTCTTCTTCTACTCCTCTTATATTTCCGCTTGTGGCTAATCCAAGTCCTGTTGGGTTTTCAATCATCGCATCAATTCCCTTAACCCATTCAATAACATGTGTAATACTTGAAGAATTTTGAAAGAGTAAGGTATCTTCTACAAAGAATCGTGTTTCATCTGGAGCAAGAAATATAACATAGAGCATAAATATGATAACAATACCTGCCGCAGCTGCCAAAACTTTATAATACTTTAAAATAAAACCTATATAAAAAAGCATTAGCAGAAAGGCAACAAAAGAAGCCCTTGAATATGCAAAAAGCAAACTAAGTATAGCTGCCAGGAGGATTAATGTGTACTTAACTTTATTCCCGTTATATCTTACAGAAAAAAGACAAATCAATGCAGCCGATAAACTTATTAGTAAGGAAGCTGAAAAATCAAGAGGGTCAGCGAAAATTGAGCCGAATCGCTTTTGCAGACCTTCGGTTTCGAAAGTCCAGGTTAAACCGTAATAGCCCCTCATCTCAGTATCATTAAAGTCAAGGTGATATTTAGGATAGCCTATAAAACTATGTAAATGATAGCCGGTAAATTTTTCGATACTTACAGCTACAAAGGCAATAATTGTAATTATGAAAATGATATCTAGTCCTTTTTTCCATTCAGTAAATTCAAAATGTGAGATGCGACCGAAGTAGTACATCAGTACTATTAGTAGAATATTTTTGAAATAAACCGCTTTGTTGATGAATGTTGCCTCACCTATCGGGGCAATTAAATATACGAAGCAAAGTAAAATGAAAAATCCGAAGAAAGCATCTAATGGATTGAGTTTCCAGCTAAATGAAAAATAATTTTTTCTGCTGATGAATAGCCAGACTAAAACAATGAGTATGATGATTTCTTTTGAGTATTGAATGAGTTGTGTAATTATTTTGGAGTCTGTTCCCTGATAAATTAGACATAGCGTAACTGTATATACTGGCAAGAAGCACAACAGGTAATATAAAAGATATGATAATTTCTTTTTAAAGAGGATTCCTTCAAGTGTTATCCAGATAAGTGCGCAATAGGCGATTAATATGATAATAGCTATAAGCAAAATTTTAAATAATTTCTTGTTGCGTTTGTATTTCCATTTTAAAACCGTCTTTAAATCCTTTTAATGCGAATTTGAGTTTCTTAAAGCGCAACCTTATGATGAAGTATAACGAGTATGCAATAATCTTTAAAAACTGAAATGTAAAGCTGCTAATTCGATTAAGTCCTTTACTGTGTTTTCTGATAAGGTATAAGTGGTTTCTAACATTGTAGTAATGAATTATGGGGTTAAGCTTACCTTCTTTATTTTTTTCGGAAGACTTGCTGGATGCTCCCGCCACATGATAAATGACAGATCTCGGTTCATAAAGCAGTTTATACCCTGCTTTTCTCATTCTCAATGACCAATCAACATCTTCAAAGTAGGCAAAAAATTGTTCATCCAGTAATCCAATTTCTTTAATAACAGATGTTTTTATCAATATACAACAACCTGTAATCCAATCTGTAAATCTACTTTCGTCATAAAGTGGTTTATTCTTTTTATTTAATCCAATTGTACTTGGAATTCCCAAGTGAGAATTATAAAGACCCCCGGCATTCCACAATAATTGTTTGTTGTGCATATAATATATTTTGGGTTGTATAGCAGCACACTTCGGGTTTTTGTTCAAACCTTCAACTAAATGTTCCAAAAACTGAGCTTCTGTTTCTGTATCATTATTAAGTAGTAAACAATAATCATAATTATTTTGCACTGCATACCTTATCCCAGCATTATTACCTCCACAGAAACCAAGATTTTCCTTAAGGCTTATTAAAGTTATATCGTCAAATTCCTTTTTTAACCTTGTTCCAGATTTGTCTTGAGAGCCATTATCAACTAGTATTATCTTATAATTCGGGTATCTTATCTTCAATAAAGAATTAATACAAGCACTTGTAAATTCATACCCATTCCAATTAACCAGAATAATGGCTACTGAAGGTGTGCTTATAGAAATTTCGGGTTTCATTTGTAAGTGCACTCAGATTTAATTTGAGTTGTATAATAAAGATAAGAATCTCTGTAATAATAATTCCAATAGCTAAACCTGTTCCGGCATAAAGCCATGTTAATGAAATACAGATTGTCAACATCAAAATTGTTGAAATTGAGGTAGCTCTGAAAAGTAGTTTATTACTTCCGGAAACA
>DAOLDI010000411.1:0-2961 GCA_035327445.1 Cyclobacteriaceae bacterium
AACCGTAACTAAAAGAACTGCTGCCGCTCGGGCAACAATCAAAGTTCCTAAAAGTGTATTGGATAAACTGCAGGGCACAGATATCATCAGCAAAAAAGGTCCGGTGTTTCAAACAGCTATCATTGCAGGGGTAATGGCCGCCAAGAAAACAGCTGAGTTAATTCCTTTTTGTCACCCACTCGCTATAGATGACTGCCAGGTAAATATCAACATTGTAAAAAAGAAAATTCAAATTGATACGCTGGTAAGTACAACCGGAAAAACCGGAGTGGAAATGGAAGCACTCACTGCCGCACATGTAGCTGCGCTTACGGTTTATGATATGTGCAAGGCCCTCTCGCACGATATCATTGTAGAAGAAATCAAGCTGATGAGCAAAACGGGCGGCAAGAAAGATTTTAAAAGAAAATAAATACTCCCAGACTTTTAGGACTAATTTATAAATCTTTGATTTTATTGATTTTCTTTTTCTGATCTCACCTCTTCCTCTCTAACAATGAACTTGCAAATTGTAAATGTCAGCTCACCCCCTACCCCTCTCCTTTTAGGAGAAGGGCCAGGGTTGAGATTTTAAAAGAGTTTTTAGCTTTTGAGTCATTGAAAAAAATTACCTTAATCACCGAAATTTTGTGATACAATCTAAAAAATCATGAATACCAAAACCGAGCTCTACGGTCTAATCCTTGCCGGAGGTAAAAGCGAACGCATGGGCAAAGCCAAGGCCTTCATCAATTATCATGGTATTCCGCAGGTTGACTATCTTTTTAAACTGCTTTCAACACATTGCAAAAAGGTTTTTGTGAGTTGTAAAGATTCAAGCCTGATTAATAAATCACAAAATCCTATTGCAGACCAATTTAATCTTGATACCCCACTCAACGGCTTGCTGACTGCATTTGAAAAATATCCTGGTAAAACCTGGATCAGTGTGCCGGTAGATATGCCTTACCTGGACGATAAACTTTTACAACATCTTATCCTTCATCGCAACAAAATAAAATCAGCAACTTGTTATTACGACTCAGGCGGAACAACACCTGAACCTTTGCTATGCATTTGGGAAAAAAGCATTCAAAATAAAATGAAAAAATATTTTGAAGCAGGAGGTGTTAGTCCGAGAGAAGTTTTACAAAATACTGATGTGCAAATTTTGCACATCCCCGACAAAAAATACCTGCTCAACATCAATACACCTGAAGAACTGTCAGCTTTCAAAAAAAAGAATTAAAGTGAAAATATTTTTTCAGAACTGAACTGCCTGAAAAACAAATAGCTATTAATTCAGCTAAATCTGCGCAAAAACTAAACTGGCACGATTATCGTTTTTGATTGCATAAAGTTGGCAAAATGAAAACTACACACAAAAGCAGTGCAATAAACAGGGATTTGCTTATTGCATTAACCGGGAGTTTTATAGTGGCTGCGGTTATTTTTATTTTGGCTGCAGCAATTTTCGGTTCTTATTTCAATTAATCAGGGATGGGCAGAGACCCATTCCTCTCCATTTTCAAAAACCTCTTTTTTCCAGATGGGTACTGTTTGCTTCATCTCATCTATGATGTACTTGCAAGCTTCAAAAGCTGCCTGACGGTGCGCGGTTGACAGGGCAATGATTACAGCCTCTTCTTCCGGCATTAAAGTACCTATGCGGTGATGCACAACTGCATGAATGATTTTCCAATTAGCCGCTGCCTTTTCAATAATGCGTCTGATCTCTTTTTCAGCCATGGGTGCGTAAGCTTCATATTCTAAACGAAGCACTTTCTTCTCTTTGGTTTGATTACGAACCGTACCTACAAACACATCAATACCTCCCGCGGCAGCATCTTTCACTTGCTGATAACAGGACTTGATATCCAGAGGCTTATCCCTTATTAGTACTTCAATCACAATTAAATCTAAAATCTAAATTCTTCAATTTAAAATCAACTACCCTCCGCTAACAGGAGGAATCAATGCCAGTTCATCACTTTCATTAATCGGTTGTTCTTCTGCAACGTATGCCTGATTTACCGCGATAAAAAGAGATTTGAGTTTTTTTATCTCAGGATATCTGCCTTCTAAAGCTGCTCTTAACTCAGCCATATTTTTAGCATCCGTTTCAAAACTGATTTCAGCGCCTCCAACAATATCGCGTGTAATACCAAAAGCCAGAATCTTCAACTTCATACATCTGCTTGTTTAACCGAAAATACAATGCACTGCGGTAATTATACAAGTAAATGCCTTAATCCCGGTTGAATACATTAAATTAATGGCTGATTTATGACACATAAGCTTTTCGATAATCATAAGCGCCCGCTCAACTACCTGCGCCTGGCCGTTACCGACCGCTGTAACCTGCGCTGCTTTTATTGCATGCCGGAGGAAGGCATAAACTATTTGCCCAAGAAAGACCTGCTCAGCTTTGAAGAAATTATCCGTATGGTAAGTATGCTGGCAGAAATGGGCATCACAAAAGTGAGAATTACCGGTGGTGAACCATATGTGCGTAAAGATTTGAATCAACTGCTGGAAAAAATCAGCCGCATACCCGGTATTGAAGAATTGCACATTACAACCAATGGTGTACTAACAGCAGCACATATACCTTTTCTTAAATCCATTGGAATCAAATCGGTTAACCTGAGCCTCGATACTTTGGATGAACAACGCTTCATCAACATTACCAGAAGAAAATTATTTAAAGAAGTGATGCAGACTTTGGATGGATTGCTTGCAGCCGGTATCCCCACCAAAATCAATGCAGTGGTGATGGAGGAAAAAAATATTGATGATATCATTCCCTTGATTCAATTAGGAAAAGATCAGGCAATTGATGTACGCTTTATTGAAGAAATGCCCTTCAACGGAGAAGGCGCTCATTACACCCAACTCAACTGGACTTACAAAAAAATTCTTGCCTACATTCAATCCAACTATCCTTCACTTACCAAATTGAATGACCCGGCAAACAGCACA
>DAOLDI010000412.1:0-2955 GCA_035327445.1 Cyclobacteriaceae bacterium
CAATGAGTACAAAAATTGCTAGAATGGTAATTGACAACATGCACATTAGCCACAATTCACCATTAACTCGCAGAGAAACAGAAGTACTTCAATTAATCTCTGAAGGAAAAACTTATGTTCAGATTTCTGAGATTCTTTTTATATCAAGACTTACAGCTAAAACACACATTAAAAATATTTATTACAAACTTCAAGTAAATAATAAATCTGATGCCTTAACAAAGGCGAATAAGGAAAAACTGATTTAAAATTTTTAGCTATATCGTCTCCTACTTTCATTTCTTTAAATTAGCATTATACTAACTGATAGTCCACAATCATACCACCATGCTAAGCGAAATGAACTAAGCAATTGTTTCAGCATACTCAGACAGCCCACCGGCCTCCAGAGTATTCGGGACTTGGTCTCGAAGGGGCATGTGGGGATTGGGCGCAGCGCTGAAATCGAAGATTCATCAGCATATTAGATAGTAAACAAATTGCGAATAATGAATATGCGGGGTCTTGCAGCCCTGAGCAATTCAAATAATTGATTTTCTTAAAAAAATCGCCAAGTATCAGGGTTCTGCACGAAGGTCTGGTAAGAGCTTCTCAGAACGGTACATTAAAATTCATCTATAATTTTCTACTGTACAATGAACATATAGTGTTTAATGAAACAATTATATTGTTTATCGACTTGAATGTACATTCTCCATCAATTCATCCTTTATTAAGCCATAGAAAGAACTTGATTCTGGCTAAGAAACATTTGAATGACAGGTCTATTCAAATAATTTTTTCATTTACTCATTGAACTTTCAAATGAAATAATTCAACTATGGCTCGTTTGGTTATTGTTATACGATAACAAAATGCTATTTGGGATTTATTTTATGAATTCAGTAAAGTAAAATATTTGAAATTAAGCACTTCAGTATAGCCTATCAAAATCATACCTCTGCAAGGGGTATTAAACATGTCAATTTATCGGTCATGATTGGGGATTTACAAATCATAAGTTAAACCTGACATTGTGCCAATTATTTGTTTAACCCAATTTATTATTTATGAGAAAAAAATTACTAATTTTTCTGTCATCTCTTTTTTGTGCTTGCATTATAGCAGGTGCACAAGAGAGAACAATATCCGGGAGGATAACTGCGGCAGAGGACGGTTCGACCTTGCCAGGAGTGAACGTGCTCTTAAAAGGTACTGGCACTGGTACAGTAACGGATGTAAATGGAACTTACCGCATTTCAATACCCCAGTCTGGAGGTACGCTGGTATTTTCATTCATCGGTTTGATTACTCAAGAAGTAGAGGTAGGCTCGCGTTCAACGGTGGACGTTATTATGGAGTCTGACATCAAGCAACTTTCTGAGGTGATTGTAACGGGATATGGCACGCAAGAAAAGCGGTCAATTTCAGGAGCAATTTCATCTGTAAAAGGCTCAGTTATTGAGAACATGCCTTTACAGAGCTTTGACCGCGCACTTCAAGGTCGTGCAGCCGGTGTATTGGTTCAGTCAAATACAGGTATCCCGGGTGGTGCAGTAAATGTGCGGATTCGTGGTACAGGTTCTATCACTGCAGGTAATGACCCACTTTATATCGTAGATGGTGTGCAGATGAACCAGCGCGATGATGCAAGTTTTACCCAATCTAACCCATTGGCTTTCCTTAACCCCAACGACATTGAGTCTATTGAGGTGTTGAAAGATGCTGCTACTGCAGCTATTTATGGAGCACAGGCAGCTAACGGTGTGGTCATCATTACAACCAAGCGAGGTAAGTCGGGTAAAGCGAGGTTTAACTTAAACTACTTCACCGGCACAAATGAAGTAATGCAGCATCTGGATGTATTGAACTCTCAGGAATGGTATAACCTGAGAAAAGAGGCTCTCCTCAACTCTGGAAACTCCGGATTTGCAAGTGCACACCTTACATTAAATAACATGGGTAGAAGGCCTGCAGATTTTGCGACAATGTCAGAGGCAGAATTAGATGCAATTGCAGCTGATTTGCCATCTTATAATTGGCAAGATGAAGCTTTCCAGACAGGTAAAGTTAACAACATTGAATTATCAGTTTCAGGTGGTGATGACAAGACTACTTTTTATATGTCTGGTTCTTACAACTACACTGAGGCTAGTTTATCTCCAGTCAATTTCTCAAGAGGAACTTTTAAATCTACCTTAACACACAAAGCAACAAACAGACTAACCATCGAAAACCAGTTGAACTTAAGTACCTTTTATCAGGAAGCACCTTTTGTGGTATTCGGTTCAAGCTTGGGTTCACCTGCTTTTGTGAGTTCAACAATGCTTCCAAACCACCCCATTTATAACGAAGACGGTACCTTCAACAAGGCTATTGCTGGGGTATTGAACCAGAACCCTATTGCGGTTGTAAATGAAAACTCTGGTGGTAACAGAACCAATCAAATGGTTGGAAACTTAAGCTTTAACTATAATATTCTTGATAACCTCTCATTCCGTTCCTTCTGGGGTATTGATTACAGATTGGTACAAGGTGAAAACTACCGTGACCCACGTACACCTGATGGAGCACCTGTTCAAGGGAGAGGTTTCATCCAAAGCAACTGGAACACCAATTTTATTACAACACAAACTGTGAACTACAGCACCTCAATCAACAATGTGCATAACATTAATGCCTTAGGTGGTTTTGAATACAGAAGTGAAGTAAACGAAGGACTTTCAGGTGCAGCCATTGGTTTTCCTACTTTCCAATTCAGAACCATTCAGTCTGCAGCTACACCTGAGGCTATTTCGGGTTTTTGGACAGGTTTCCGGAGAATGGGTGGTTTTGCACAGGTTAACTACGATTACAACAAGAAGTATAACGTAACTTTAACAGGCCGATATGATGGTTCATCAAGATTCGGAGTTGAAAATCGTTTTGGTTTCTTCCCTTCTGTTGCAGCCAGTTGGATAATCAAAGAAGAAGCAT
>DAOLDI010000413.1:0-2953 GCA_035327445.1 Cyclobacteriaceae bacterium
GAGCAGAAGCCAGTGTGCAGGCCTACCAGGTAAATCTTGAGGATGCTGATTTTGCGACTAAAATCACCAATACTGAAAAAGCAAGTGGAGAGGTTTTATTGCCTGAGGCTGAGATAGTTGTATCTGGCGGAAGAGGAATGAAAGGACCAGAAAACTGGCACATGATAGAAGAGCTCGCCAAAACATTAGGAGCCGCCACCGGCTGCAGCAAACCCGTGTCTGATGTGGGTTGGAGACCACACCACGAACACGTTGGGCAAACAGGTGTAAAGGTGAGTCCGCAATTGTACATTGCTGTGGGCATATCAGGAGCCATTCAGCATCTTGCAGGAGTCAATTCATCTAAATACATTGTAGTAATAAATAAGGATGCAGAGGCTCCATTTTTTAAAGCAGCAGATTATGGAATAGTAGCCGATGCATTTGATGTATTACCTAAACTAACCGAGGCTATCAAAGCAAGTAAATAAATAGTGAAAAAGATCAAACTAGAAATACTCGGGCTGTCTTCCAGTCAATCACAAACCGGTTCATTTGCGCTTGTATTAGGCGAAACGGATGGCAACCGCAGACTTCCCATCATCATTGGCATGTTTGAAGCGCCAGCCATTGCCATAGAAATTGAAAAGATCATTCCGAACAGACCCATGACGCACGACTTGTTTAAGTCATTTGCGCAATCATTCAATTATTTTATCGAAGAGATTATCATATCTGATTTAAAAGAAGGTGTCTTCTTTGCTAAAGTTGTTTGTTCAGATGGTTTGAAGAAAGTGGAAATAGACGCAAGACCTTCAGATGCTATCGCCATAGGTTTGAGGTTTGATGCGCCTTTGTATACGTATGAGAGTATACTGGCTGAAGCTGGCATTGTGTTAACAGAAGAAGCAGAAGAAGAGAAAGCAGAAGAAGTTTCAGCCAAGGCAAAAGTTAAGAAGGAGTCAAAGAAGACAGATGATCTTAAGAACATGCCGATTGACAAATTGAATCAAATGTTGAATGATGCGATTGAAAAAGAAGATTATGAGAAGGCAGCCATCATTCGTGATGAATTAAGTAAGAGAAATTAATTCTTTGCCTTGATCTGTATTTTACATCAGTATTGAAAATTTAATCAGCATATCGTACCCAATGGTGCGATATGTTTTTTATGCCTTGACCTGAAATTTATATGGACTATTTGAGAGGATTTTTTGGTTTGCTCTTTTTGGTGGGAATAGCCTGGTTGCTTTCAGGCAACAAAAAGAAAATTGATTGGCGCCTGGTTGTTACCGGTATGCTGATTCAACTGGCTTTCGGATTGTTCATCGCCAAAGTTGAAATTGCAGAAGATATTTTTGCATGGGTAAGTAAGCAGTTTGTGACCTTTCTCAACTTCGGCTTAAAAGGTGCTGAGTTTCTGTATGGCGACCTTGCCAAGAACAGCGATGCAGATGGTACAGTAAAACATTCTCTTGGTTTTCTCTTTGCATTTCAGGCTTTGCCAACGGTTATCTTCTTCTCGGCTGTAACTGCAGGTTTATATTACCTGGGTATTCTTCAAAAAATTGTTTTTGGCTTTGCCTGGCTCATGGCAAAGACTATGCGCTTATCGGGTGCAGAAAGTTTATCTGCAGCGGGTAATATTTTTCTGGGTCAGACAGAAGCACCGCTTTTGGTAAGACCATTCATTCAAGGCATGACACGCTCTGAATTGCATTGTTTGATGGTAGGAGGTATGGCAACTATTGCAGGTTCTGTACTGGGCGCTTATGTTTCTTTTTTAGGCGGAGGTAATGTAGAAGAACAGGCACGCTTTGCAACTTATTTGCTAAGTGCATCCATCATGAATGCACCCGCAGCTATAGTGATGGCCAAACTTTTTATGCCTGAATCTGAACCTGAGAAAATTGATCGCAGTCTGAAAGTCAACAAAGACAAACTTGGCGTTAACCTGATTGATGCCATTGCCGGTGGAGCTTCAGACGGTTTAAAGCTTGCTTTAAATATTGGTGCCATGTTGCTGGCTTTCATCGCCATCATCTATGCACTCAATTGGTTTCTGGTTGATATGGTTGGCGCTTGGACAGGATTAAATGATTATGTTGTACGCAGCACCAATGGAACCTTCAATGGTTTTTCGTTGCAATACATACTAGGTCAGGTATTCAGAATTTTTGCTTTTGCCATGGGTGTAGATTGGAATGAAACAATACAAGTAGGTAGTTTGCTCGGACAAAAAATGGTGATCAATGAATTTGTGGCTTACCTGGGATTGGCCGAGATGAAAGAGATGGGTAACCTCTCTAACAAAGCAATTGTGATTTCAACTTATGCTTTGTGTGGCTTCGCCAATTTCTCATCCATCGCCATACAAATTGGTGGAATAGGTGGAATGGCGCCCATGCGGCAAAGTGATTTATCACAATTAGGATTTCGTGCCTTGCTGGCAGCAACTTTAGCCACCATGATGACGGCCACCATTGCCGGAATGATTTTTAATTGACCTCTTTTAAATAAAATTTTAATGATGAACATAGCCATGTTAGGCTCTGGATTTATTGGCAGGTTTTATGCCGATTCTATTCAGGGTTACAGAAGTAAAGACAAAATTGTTAGCATCTATTCCAGAAGAGAAGAGAGCGCAAAGAAATTTGCTGACGATTATAAAGTTCCTTTTCACACCACAGAAATGGAGGCTGCCATCAATCGTGACGATGTAGATATTGTGTGCATCTCTTTGCCTAACAACCTGCATGAAGAGGCGGTGATGCTCTGCTGCAAACACAAGAAAGCAGTAATGACCACCAAGCCTTTGGGCAGAAATGCTGCAGAGGCTAAGCGCATGTTAGATGCAGTTGAGCAAGCCGGCATATTTAATGGTTATCTCGAAGATCTTGTTTATACACCTAAATTTTTAAAAGCACATGAAAGTGTGAAGAACGGAGCACTCGGCAGAATTCTCTGGGCCAAA
>DAOLDI010000414.1:0-2940 GCA_035327445.1 Cyclobacteriaceae bacterium
ATAATTTAATTTTACCAACATGCTCCTGGTTAGCTCCGGCAAGTTCATCATCAGCTTCTACCAGTTCTATGTAATCCGGAATCAAGGGCAAACCTGCTACATGGTAATGAGGTAAATCAGGATTTGAACTTTGACCCAATTGTGCCATTCCTCGAATTGCTGTGATGGGTCTTGCATAATCATAATATCCTTTAATTCCCCAGGCCGATATGGCTACATCATGCATGGCGCCACCCATGGTAAGATAAGCTTTCACATCCCACTCTAACACATCCAGTTCATTGCCTTCGCCTTGCCATTTTCTTTTAAAGGAAGGATGATCAGAAACATAGTGCAGAATTTCATACCAATGACCGGGAGGTGTAACAGATTGAGGACCATCCGCCCAATACTCTGCCAATACACGCGTATAATCTCCACGCGGTACCATTTGACTTGCATAAGGCTGATTAGTTTTTGGATTAAGCGTATAACCTAATGAAGTCTCACCTCCCTCAAACAAATCATAAAAGTCTTGATGATCTTTGAAGTTTGTGGGATAAGATTCAATGTTCCCGATACTTGCAGGCGAAATATCTATCATCACACCGTCTTCATCATCTAAATGTGAAGCCCAGATGGATACCAGTGCAAAGTTCCATTTGAAAATTTCAGACGCTTCATCTTCAGTTTGCATATTGAGATAAGGCGGATGCCCGGGATCATGATAAACTCTGTAGGTATGACCACCGCGCTGAAATAATTTTAAATCAGTTTCTTTCAAGGCAAAGGGCACAAGGTTTCCCCATTCAGGACTTAAGAAAGGTGGCGTACTTTGCTGCACATTTCCACTTTGATCTATAAAGACTTGCAGTGATAATGGTTGCCAGCGATTGAGGTCAACAAAATCAGGATTACCCGGCAGCTCTGGTTTTAATGGTGGATTGACAGGCTGATAATACAAATTGGCATAACCATTGGCTTCATTTGAACCGTCTTGTAAACCAAACTCAATTACTTTTGCTGCAATGTAATTACCTAATGCATATGGTTCTCCATTAGAAAAATTACTTGATGCAAGTGCAGCGTTATATCCCAGTATATCGAACAGGCGATTGGTTTGTCCGCTGATGAGCTCGTAACCTGGAGAATTTTTAAAACGATGATGAATTAACCTGTATGCTGCATAACTGATGGCCTCATTTCTTGCTGCATCTAAATCTTCTGGTGCTTTAATACCCTCAAACGGAAAACTAAAACCAGCTATGGTATTACCTAAAAAGTAATTTGCTCTCTGTTCGTCAAAAGCTGCCCAGGCATCATACATGGCAGCTGAAATATGAAAAAGATTTCGGGCATGCACGGTTGGCCTTGCCAGGTCATTGCTGATGGCACTGAGCAAGGCTTCCATCCATACGCGGGCCATGGATTTATCATTGACAAAATCAGTTGGGTCAGGAATAATTTCTTCAGGTTGCGGAAGTAAGTTTTCAGTGAGTAAGGCAGCACGATATTTTGCAAGATCAAATACCTCCAGCGCTTCTGATTCAATCGCCAGTAATCTTTGGTTTACGTTTATCGTTTCATAGATGTCTTTATGACCAGATGGCCAATGTATAATCATCTGTTCGATGTCGCTTGCTTCTCCAAGTCCGATATGTATGCGATAAGCATTTTGAGAAGTATAACCTGAGCCCACTGTGACATCTTTCATGAGTATGATATCACCTGCAAGTCTAAGCTCTACCCTTGCGCCAATGGCAAATTTGTTACTGGCTTTTCCGACCAGATTTAGCTGAATCCATTTACCATCAGCCTCATTATTCTTGAATATTTTTAAGCCTACACCCGAAGAGTTGGCCACTGCCAGGTCGGGTTTGCCATCTCCATCAAAATCGGCAGTAGCTACACCATAACCTGAGAACTTAAGTTCAAGCGCTGAGTTTGCTGTTACGTCACTGAAAGTTCCATCACCATTGTTCTTGTAAAGTTTATTGGGGTATGGGGAGAATCCATATTCGTTTACTACATATATATCTGTAAAACCATCATTGTCATAGTCGAAACAAAGCACACCCCAACCCATGCCGTAATCATTTGTTTGGCTGAGTACAGCAATGTCTTCATATTTACCATCGGCTAAACTTTGCAGCAAGGCATTGTCAAAAAGATTGGTGATGTATAAATCATAAATTCCATCGCGGTTAAAATCTGCGATATCAACTCCCATCCCAAAGCCTTTGTAATCCAGTCCCAAGTCGCGTGCAACATCTTTGAATTTTCCTTTACCATCGTTCTCAAAAAGTACATTGGCTACTTTGTTATCGTAGGTCAGGTATATATCCAGGTCTCCATCGTTATCATAATCAAGTAAGACAGCACCCATGGCAAAGCTGCTGCGCTCTGCACCAGAGCCAATTATTTTATTGGCAAACTCATGCTTGGATTTATTGAGAAAAAGATGATTCAGTTTATTGAAATTGCTGGCGTAGACATCGGGCCAGCCATCACCATTCAAATCTCCAACCAATAATGCCCCAGGTGATGAAGAACTTGCCAGTCCGGATGAGGTAGTTATCTCGGTAAATGTACCATCACCGTTATTCCTGAAGTATTGATTATTATCCAGGTCTCCAAGATACAAATCAAGCCAGCCATCGTTATCGGCATCGAACCAAACCGCCATCTTGGTTCTGTTACTTAAAAGCAAACCTGCACTTGCTGTTACATCTGCAAATTGAAAATTACCCAGGTTGCGATAGAGCCTGTTGGGTTCTTCTAAACGGGGATTACATACAAAAATGTCATCAAGGCCATCATTATCATAATCGGCAATGGCAATGCCCCGGGCATGTGAACTAATAAACACGGGGTTGCCCTGCGTAATTTCCTGAAAATTTACCTGGGCATTTAAGTTAATGGCCTGAAGTAAGGATAAGCAAAATAAGTATTGGACAAAAG
>DAOLDI010000415.1:0-2934 GCA_035327445.1 Cyclobacteriaceae bacterium
GCAATTTAGAATTAACAATTTCGGGTTTAAGCCCCGGACAAAAATCTGCAAAAATAATTGGCTACAGAGGTCGTGCGCCATTCCACTCTAAAACAACAGCCATTCAATTAAGAGCTCTGCGCGAGAATACAGATAAATACTTTACAGATTTTACACCGGCAATTGTAAGTAATGATTTTTTCTTAAGCGGAAAATCAATTGGTCTGCTTATTGGCTTCCCTAAGCGTTACCTGCAAACACCACACCCTTACCAGGCCAATCGGGAAGTTATAAGTGTACTGGAATTTCCGGTAGTGGTATCTTCAACTTATCCTATCATTCATTACCAGGATATCGCCATCATTAACACAAGTATTAATGGTGATGCGCGCGATTTTGTTGTAGTAGAAGCAAGCAAAGACGGAAGAGATTGGATACAATTGATAGAGCCTTACAATGCTTCTAAAGATCCAGACTGGTTAAATACATTCAGCACAAACGGTACACCCAATGTCAGTATGTTTGTTAACCATGAATTGGATTTATCAGAACACTTTGAAGCCGGAGACCTTGTTCAAATCAGGTTCAGGCTTTCGGCACGTTCAGGTTCAAACGCATGGGGATGGGCCATTAAAGAAATGTGGATTCAAATGGAGCCCCTTGGTACTGAGCGCAGCTTAAGCAATATGGATCTTCAGGTTTACCCCAACCCTGTTAGTGATTACATCCATGTAAACGCGGCTAATCTTAGCAATACTGAAGTAAGTATCAGGCTCACAGATATTTTCGGCAGACCGGTTTACCAGCAGGTTGCCGTGCTTGATGAGCAAGGCAGCACGCGCATTCCGGTGCAGCAGCAAAGAAGCGGACAGTATTTGTTAATTCTTGAAGGAACTAATAACCAAAGAATGGTGAGGAAAGTGATTGTGCAGCGTTAAGCTCAATGCATTCTATCGGCACGAGGCTCGAGTGTTTTCATGATCTCAGCCTCTGCCTCTAAAAATTCTCGCCATCTCTTCTCAACTACTTCATCAGGCATGTAAGTTTTAGCCAGCCTGATGAAGTTTTTGTAATGCCCCGCTTCAGAAACCATCAGCTCATAATAAAACTTGCTGAGTGATTCATCTCCAATATTTTTCCAAAGAAGTTTAAAACGCTCACAACTTCTGGCTTCAATTAAGGCATTAAGTAAAAGTTTTTCCATCAATGCCTCCTCCCTGCTACCACCTTTCTTGAGAATTTTTTGCAATGCTTCTACGTACTCGTCTTTGCGTTGCCTGCCTAAAGCATAGTTGCGTTTATTCAATTCATCAATCACACGTTCAAAATGTGCCCATTCTTCAGCCACTACTGGCGTAAGTACATCAACTAATTCTTTTTTATCTGGATATTGTACAATTAATGAGATACAAGATGATGCCGCTTTTTGTTCACAGTAGGCATGATCAACCAGAATTTCTTCAATGTTCATCTCTGCAATGTTTGCCCAACGCGGATCAGTGGGTAACTCTAAACCGAGTACAAATTTTTCTTTCATGGTTTTTACTATAAGTACAAGAAGATCTCACAAGTTCTTTGACACTTAGTTTACTAATCAAAAAACATCCAGTTTACACCAAAGTCGGCTATGTTTGGCATACCAGGATGCCATGGCGTTAACATTATACCGCTGTTACTTAAAGCTGCTAATGCATTATGATATCTTACAAATATTCTTGCTCGTTTAATCTTCAGATTTACAAAAGGATCGACCAAAGGAAAATCTGGCACTTTAAAACTTTCCTGCACATAAAACTGCTGCATGGCAGTGCCATAAGAAAGCGCATAATAGCTGCTGCGCCAATGAACATCTATACCAAAATGATAGCCAATGCCTTTGCCTTCAACATCGTGTCTGTAGGCCAACTGCACATTGCTGAAGAACTCAGGTAACTGAATGGCTTTGTCAGCATTCTCCAAAATATTTGAATAAATAACTTCTCCTGAAAGAAAAACTTTTTTGAGTGGCTCAAACTGAAACTTAAGTGATGGCATTAAAATTCTTTGTCTGCCGGATGATTGAGTAGCCAAAAATTTCTGTTCAGAACCAACCGGAGTTTCTCTCATGAAAATATAATTTCCGATATCAACATAGTTTACTGCCGGACTCAATTTGATTCTGGGTAAGTTAAGGTTAAGGCGTACATCCAGGCTGCTGTAATCTGTATCGTTGAAATTATTGAACCACTCATTGTGTGCACCCCGGTAGGCAAGAAAAATAAAACCAGGCTTACTTAATGAACGTTGCGCTCTGGCTTCCAGCAGTTTGGTGGTGAATACACTTGAAACACGGTAGTTGCCATCTTGCATCACTTCAAATTCGGCCTCCAGGTATTGTTCTTTGTCAAACTGCAGACCCCCCCTTCCACCTAAATAAAATTCAAGACGTTGGGCATTAATACCCAATGTATCGCTGCGCAAATGATTATATGTAAAATCAACTGATCTTAACTTTACAAAACCATTATAAAATAAACGCCATATACTTCCTTTTATACCTGCTTCATTTTGAAAAGTTACAAACTTGGTTCTATCTGAAGCTTCCAGACTATCAAGTGCAGGATTTAGAAAATTATAATATTCAATAGCAGCAATACCTCCCGGACCTTTAAACCGGTTTTGTCTCTTTTCCCTGTCGAGTCGGTGATACACCTGGAAAAATTCTTTCAGACTATATTCCTGATAAATATGCGTGTGTGTTCGCAACTCCCAGGTATTGGTGTTGCTAATCCAGGGTTGCACATTATCAGCAAAAAATAAATCAATATTTTCATCCGGGTCTGGACTCGTAACGCGCACTCCACCTGTTTCCCGAACACGCGCGTTCATTCTTCGGTGATTTGCCAGTAATTTATATTTATTGTTCTTTGATATGTGGCTGGTATTAAAATCATAATAATTGCTTGTTACCTGTCT
>DAOLDI010000416.1:0-2899 GCA_035327445.1 Cyclobacteriaceae bacterium
CATTGAGCCCGGTGATATTGAATAACAGCGCCATTGCCATACCAGGTGCTATTTATAGTTTAATCATGTTTGTAACTGCTGCCGCAGTGGTAGTAATGGCCAGAAAGCACCGTGAGATTGGTGTTGAAAGTTAATTTCTGATGATGAGGTAAAAAGTGTAGGCTATATAGGCCACTAAAAGCACAAAGGCTTCCCATCGGTCTAGCTTGGCGGGTGTCATGGTGAACATAGAAACCAGCAATATTAAAGTACCTATGGCCAGCACACTCATATCTAAATTCATAACCGGATTGAAGTCGATAGGGCTTACTACTCCGCTTACGCCAAGCACTAAGAAGATATTGAAGATGTTTGAGCCCACAATATTACCGATTGCGATATCTGTATTTTTCTTGATGGCAGCAATTACAGAAGTAGCCAGCTCAGGTAAAGAGGTGCCCACTGCCAGTATGGTAAGGCCAATTAGTTTTTCACTAAGGCCAAACATATGCGCAAGGTTCAATGCGCTGTCTAAAGTTAGTTTACCGCCACCAACCAGCATCACAATGCCGCCTATCGACATTAAAATTGATTTTGTGATAGTGAATTCCTTGATGCTGCGATCATCATTCACTCCCTTCTTTCGCATAGATAGGTATATGTAATAGAGGAATAGACCAAAGCAGCCCAATAAAATCAAAGAATCAGTTGTGCTGATCACATTTTTTTCTGCGCCAAACAATAGTACATCGTTGGCCAAAATAAACATCAGAATAATCGCAAATAAAGAATAGGGAACTTCATATCTGATTGTGTTTCTCTGCACTGCAAGCGGATAAATGATGCCTGACAAACCAAGAATGAACATGAGGTTAAACATGTTGCTACCTAAAATATTTCCAAAGAGTGCTTCACTTTTGCCGTTGATAGATGAAAAAATGTTTACGGCAATTTCAGGGGCAGAAGTGCCGAATGAAACAATGGTTAAACCTATGATGAGGGGAGAGATACTGTATTTTTTGGCTAAGGAAGAAGCGCCATCAACCAGGAAGTCGGCACCTTTAATTAACACAATAAATCCTGCCATCAGCAGCAAGACGTCTAAAAGCATAACTATAGATTTAGGTTAGATTACAACCACTTCTTGCGCTTAAAGTAAGCAAGCATTACCAAAACTACCAAACACATTACAAGCCAAACGGCAGGATATGCCCATTTTAGTGCTAATTCAGGCATATAATCGAAATTCATTCCATAAACACCTGCAATAAAAGTAAGCGGGATAAAAATTGTTGCAATGATGGTAAGCACTTTCATTACCTCATTCATGCGACTGTTTTGCATGTTTACATAGGTATCCAGCAAGCCTGAACCCAAATCTTTATAAGTATCAAGTGAGTCGATGAGATGAATTACGTGCTCATATACATCATGAAAGTATCTTGTGTTTTCATTTTCGATAAAACCATATTCATCTTTTACAACTTTGTTCACGGCTTCTCTCAATGGGAACACAGCTTTACGCAGGTAAATAACTTCCTTTTTTAATTGCTGAATTTCAACAAAGACTTCATTCTCTGGTCCCTGCTCATAAATTGTGTCTTCCAGATTTTCAATTCTCTCTCCAATTGAGCTGAGTATTACATAGTAGTTATCAACTACAATATCCAGCATGCGATAAAAAAGATAATCTGCTTTTTGCTTTCTTACTTTACCCAGATCAAGTTTTATGCGTTCTCTTAAGCTGTCGAATAAGTCACCTTCTTTCTCCTGGAAGGTGATCAGAAAGTTTTTGCCTAACACAAAACTCATTTGTTCATAATCAATCTTGCTACCATCTATTTTATATAACATTTGCAGCCTGAAAAAGAGGTGGTCATCATACTCTTCTGCTTTTGCTTGCTCTTTTGTTTGAAGAATATCATCTATAAGCAAAGTATGCATGTTAAAGTGATTACTGATGATGTTGATAACGCTGGTATCATGTATGCCATCAATGTTAATCCAGTTGATCTTATTGGGATCAAAGTATTTCATTAAGGCATCAATACTATTTTCAGTGTGATATCTGTATTCAGACTCATTGTACGTGAAGATTTCCATAATCACAGCCCCACCATCATACTCATGTTGGTTGGCAATAAAAAAATTATCATTTAATTCTTCAGCTGATTTATTTTCAGATTCTGCCGACATATTGAACAAGCGATTGAATGGGTTGGGTACTAAGCAACAATTTACGGTTTATTTCTGATACATTTTCAGTATCTGCCTGAACAAAATCTTATAGGCTGGGTTGGTTTTGAGGGCATCATTGCATGCCTTATTATTGTAGCGGTAAAACATTATGGCGCTCAACTTAGAACAGATAAAATCACCCATAGCCCCTGAAATGCAGGAATTTGAACAAAAGTTCAGGGCATCTATGAAAACCAATGTGATGCTGCTTGATAAGATTATGAACTACATAGTCAAGCGCAAAGGCAAGCAAATGCGCCCCATGTTTGTCTTTTTAAGTGCCGGAGTTGCCGGTAAAATAACCGAGGCCACTTACCGCGGGGCCTCCCTCATCGAACTTTTACACACCGCAACCCTGGTGCATGATGATGTGGTAGATGAGGCCAATTACCGAAGGGGTTTCTTTTCTGTAAATGCCCTATGGAAAAATAAAATTGCCGTACTGGTGGGTGATTTTTTACTGTCAAGAGGTTTAATACTTTCTGTTGAGAACAAAGATTTTGAATTACTAAGCATTGTAACCGATGCTGTTAAAGAAATGAGTGAAGGTGAGCTATTGCAAATTGAAAAGGCGAGAAAGCTCAATATTACTGAAGATGTGTATTATGAAATCATCAAGCAAAAGACAGCATCTCTGATTGCAGCATGTTGCGGAGTGGGAGCTTCCTCAAGTGGTTCTATG
>DAOLDI010000417.1:0-2898 GCA_035327445.1 Cyclobacteriaceae bacterium
CATTTGCAAAAACCGGAATAGTCGAAAGCCTCATGCCATCACCCAGCGAAAACTCAGGAAGCCAACACGCTTTCTGTCATTTTATTTCTATATAAAGCAAGGCTTAAGACAAAACCAGCTAATCCATATATCAATAAAAAGATTGTATTACTTGTGTATTGTTGCTCAATACGTGCGGCATCAAAAGAGAACTGAGGTAAATCATCCATCAATTCTTTTTGCATTTTTTCGTTTCTAAACATGCGCGGCAAAAAAAACTCTCTCCAGGCTGTGGCAAATCCCACTACTTGTTTACGGTAGCTGTTGTAATGCCTGGTAGAGGTACCAGA
This sequence comes from Cyclobacteriaceae bacterium, assembly GCA_035327445.1. Lineage (GTDB taxonomy): Bacteria > Bacteroidota > Bacteroidia > Cytophagales > Cyclobacteriaceae > DAOLDI01. The sequence goes on from DAOLDI010000417.1 coordinate 330, forward strand.
CAACTCATTCATTACTTCCTGAAGTAAAGTAGCAGGTGACAAAAATCTTAAACTGGTAACAGTTTGCTGCTGTGCCTGCAATTGATTTTCGTATTCACTGATAATAGGTTCAACTGCTTTGCGTATCTCATCCTGCGAGGCAAAATAACCAAGCCAAAAAGGATACAGTGATTGCTCGTTTGTATCTGTCCGTGCCAGTTCAGGATGGTCGCGGTAATAACTGGAAAGTATTTCATCGGCTCTCTTTTGCGCCTCGGCTTCTGCAAAGCGCAATTCAGTTATCATACGTACGCGTGAGGGTACCGGGTACAGATTATTTGCCATTTGGCTGATGAATGCAGGAATCAATAACACCAACACTACCCATAAAGAAACCAGCACAACAGCATTGCTGCCAGATGAGCCTCCACGCAGATTTACAAGAAAAGCAAGTCCGAACCAAAAAGCAACGTAAGCCACTAAGGCCAACAACAATTTAATGATATCGCCAAGATGATTCAGGAGCGAAACATCTACCAGCCAAAGACTAAGCATCAAAGCTAAAACGAGTATTAGCACCAATGCAAAAAACCTAAGTAATAATTTATTCAATAACCAGTTTGTTAATTGCACCGGCTGCGCAAGCGTTAAGCGCAACACACCAGATTCTTTTTCTGCGCTCAGTACATTATAACTGAATGCCAGCACCAGCAAAGGCAAGAGATAAATGAACACAAAGGCCAGGTCGAAGCTACCGAAGAGCAGTTGCACCGGGTTTGATAATTCTGAAAAGCCAAGGCTGAGCGCTTCGCCATACAAACGAGGTTTCACGATGTGCGTAAACAAATCGCTTTGACCGGTAGAAATTAGTGCCAGGGCTTGCGGTTCAAATGCTGCCACGCGGGCTGCACGCTGACCAATCACGTTGAGCCTTTGCGGATTTTGCCAGGGAGGCAAGTCGGTCTTTAAACCTTGCTCCACCGAATCTATCAAAGCTGCATACATGATATCATTGGCTTTCATCTCTTCCAATGCTTTCGATATGGGTTCTTTGCGCTCATCAACTTTCTCTTTGCCATTATATGCAGCATAAAGACAGATGCAGAAGATGAGTAATGACAAGATGATTATCCATCGGTCGCGTACAAGACCAATCCATTCATAGGTATATTGCTTTCGGTTTGCCATTTCGATTTATACTTTAAACTGTTTTTAATTCATTACATCTGTAAACCAGCATGGCCCCACTCAATAAGAACCAAATCAGCAATACCAGGAAATTGCTCGTGTTGGATGATATCACTGTAGCATAATCGGGGGGCTGGTAATTGAAAGGTTCAATCTTTGTCCAGAGTTCAGGGTCGGATTTGTATGACCAGTCACCATAACTTGAGTTGTCTGCAAAGTCCATATTCAATGCATTCATCATTTGCAATCGGTATTTTTCTGCTTGATCGCTGAAGTGCCAATGACTGTGATAGTCGGTTCTGCATAAGGCCATTGATAAAAAACGGGCAGGAAGAAAAGGACTCAACAGGCTGGCACTTCTGTAGAGCCTGCTTTGGTTTTCATAAATCTCTTTCAGATGCTCATAATGTTTAAAGAAAATTTCCGCTTCGTGCTCTTCACCCTTCTGCATCAGGTAGCCATCGAAGTTGAAGGGCAGCTTGTGCAGGCTGTCTACTCCATGTTCAGCCAGTACTTCTTCCTGCAGTTTTTGTGCAGCAGCATTCCAGGGGTCGTGCCCATCCAGACCTTTCTTTTTGTCTTCATTCACTGCCTCCAAAAATTCCTGTTGAGTTGGATAAGGATACAAGCTGTCTGCAAGATTGGTACCTAACTTAGGCATGGCCAGGCAGGCAATTATCCATAGCGCCAGCAAAATCACAAAAGCAATATTTGATTTTTTAACCCAGGCCGAAACCAGCAAGACCAGGTTAGAGAAGGTAGCGTAATACAAAAGATAAATCAAAAAGAGTAACAGCAAAGCTGATAAACTGAACTCACCAAAGTCTGATAAGTTGTTGAGTAAAATCGCAGCAATAAGAAAGACAAGTGCAATCAGCGCCAGCACCGGAATAAAAATTCCCAGCCATTTTCCGAGCGCAAGTTTAACAGGAGAAACTCCCATACTCTGCAACAATCGCAAGGTGCCACTTTCCTTTTCGCGGGTAATGGCATTGAAGCCCACCAGTACAATGAGCAAAGGAATTAAAAACAACAAAATAAAATCAGGAGTAAGGTCGCCAAATCTTGATAGTGCAGTCTGGTCCTGTGCGGCCATGAACTGCGCTTCGTTACGCAGGTGCGCCTCGAGGTAAATACTCACTCCGGTATATTTATCTACACCTTGGTCGATAAGTGATAAGGGGTGCTTTGGTTTGAATGCATGCGTACCATAATGTGCGGCAGAGTGCGGATTCTTAGCATCTTGCTGAATCCAGTTCAATCTTTCTTTAGCAGCCGCTTCGCTATGTTGTGCATTCACAAACTCATAATAACGCTTGCCTGTGTAAACCGCTACCAGCAACAATACCAGGCACAAGACTGCCATTATTCGGAAGCGCCCATCGCGAAGCACTTCTTTCAT
>DAOLDI010000418.1:0-2898 GCA_035327445.1 Cyclobacteriaceae bacterium
TCGCCCAATCGAGCAAGTACGAGCCTTCCAGATCCGTTTCCATTTGTCCAGGTAATTTGCATGCGATTACCTGTAATATTATTAGCAAAGAAACTCGAAGTTGCTATTGTTGGTGGCGACAGCGTACTACCATTGCCTGTGGCAACTATTGTTGGGTTCTGGTAAAATGATGTTGCGCCCGATCCATTAAACTCAACAATAGCAAAATGGTAAGTACTTGCCGGACTTAACCCATTTAAAACAAATGCATTTCCGGTACCAGAGTACACTACAAAATTCCCTTCACCCAGTTCTGCCCCATTACCTAATACAGAACTTGCAGCGTAAGTATTTCCATCCACCGGCCAGGCATCTACGGGGCTGCCAGCTTTGACAATTGCCATTCGGTTAATACCATCTCCTCGTGTAAAATTCACTGTAAAACTGTTGCCTTGCCTGTTCGTAATGCTGATGTTGCTTGCCGGGGTTTCAGGTGCAGCTCCTACTGCAACGCTGCCTCTGAGAGGATCGACAGTTCGGTAAACAGGTCCAATTCCACCGTTGTATTCAATAACTGCAGCGTGATACTCACCCGGAGGTACGTTGGTTACATTTACAGTATTTCCTGTTCCATTGAATACAATACGAGAAGTTCCTAAGATGAAACTAGAAGTGTATATAGAGCTTGCCAAATAGGTTGTGAGGTTAACAGGTAGTGATTCTACAGGTGTTTCTGGTCTTAGCAAAACTATTCGGGCATTGCCATTCCCATTGTCCCATGTTAATCTTACTGAGTTAGGCGTGATGTCGGTAAAGCTTAAGTTAGTCGCTTGCTGTGTAGGTGCGGATAAAGTAGACTGACTACCCAGCAGTGCATCAGTAGATTGCATGTATAAGCGTTGAGCACCTGTTCCATTATATTCAATAATAGCAAAATGATAGGTGCTGTCTGGCTCAAGACCACCGGTAATTGCCACACTCGTGCTGGTTCCCGTGGCGTTATTATTGGCAACTACAAAATTACCATTGCCCAGATCTGTACCGGCTGTACCAAAGTTTGAACTGGCAGTATACTCAGTACCATCAACAGGGAAAACATTAACGGGAGCATTTTTTCTGGCGATCACGGTCCGCCCTAAACCATCACCTGTATTAAAGTTTAAAGTAATTCGATTTCCCTGAATATTCGTGAATGTAAGGTTTGAAGGCGCTACAGTTGGAGCTCCAGCCGTGCTAAATGAGCCAATACCAGGATTATTTTGATTATAAACCGGGCCTGTATTACCGTTGTATTCAAACACTGCAAAATGATAAGTAGCAGCAGGCTGAAGATTGGTCAAATTAAAACTGGTTCCGGTACTATTGTAAACAATTTTAGAATTACCCAGGTTAGGTGCAAAATTCCAATTAGAATTAGCAGAATATGTACTAAGACTAACTGGCACATCTTCAACAGGATCACCTAAACGTGCAAGCACTATTCTTCTTTCGCCATTACCGGCTTCAAAGTTTACACTGGCACTGTTACCATCAATATTAGAAAAAACGAAATTTCCCCCTTGGGTACTAGGTGGTGATATTGTTGTACCCGAGCCTCGGAGCACTTGTGATTCTTCTGTAAGATAATAGGTGTTTGTTAGCGAACCATTAAATTCAAAAACCGCAAAATGATAAGTGGTTGCAGGTGTTAAGCCGGTAACAGTAAATGAACTGCTTGCACCTGTGAGTCTGGCAACGATATAAGTATCTGCAGCTACTTCATCGCCACTATTAAACAATGTGTTTGGTCCTGAGCTGTAATCAACACCATCAACAGGTGTCCAGTCAACCGCAATATCTCTTCTGGCTACAACAATTCTGGCAGAACCATCACCCCTGTTGAAGTTTATGCCTAGCCTGTCGCCCTGCGTATTGGTGATATTAAAGCTTGTGTTGCCCTGTGTGGGTGTTGTACCTGTGATAAAAGATGCTGTGATGGCTTCGCTGAAAAGATAAACTGGGTCTGTACTTCCTGTGTATTCAATAATTTTCGCAAAATAGGTGGTGTTGGGTTGCAGGTTGGTAACATTTACACTTTCACCTGTATTGTTGTACACCACGTGGCCACCTCCCACTGCTGAACCACTTCCGAAGTTTAAGTTGCCAGTATAAGTTTGATACATAATTGGATCGCCCGGAGCTTCATCAGCGCGCAGAATAACCAATGCACGTATACCATCGCCCCGCACCCAATTTATACTGGCCCTGTTGCCTTCAATATTGCTGAAGCTAAGATTTGTTGCACCGGTGGTAGGTGGAAACAGCGTAGTGCCATTACCATTTAATACATCAGTAGTATTATATTCAGTTCCCGAATCCACTCCATTAAATTCATATATCCTGAAGTAATAGGTTGTGCTGTGTACCAGGTTGATGACAGTTACATTACTGGCTGTTCCTTTATACACCACAAAATTGCCTGCACCTAATTCATTACCTGAACCAAAGTTTGTATTGGCATTGTAGTCTTGTCCATTAGTGGGGACTCCCGTTCCACCAAAATCACTGTTTAAACTGGCTACAACCAAAACCCTCCCACCATTTCCTCTTGTCCAGTTTACACGAAAACGTGCGCCATCAATATTGCTTACCGAAAAATTAGTTGCACCTTGACTGGGAGCTTGTGCAGCAATTTCCTGCGCAGCGAAGCAGAAGATAAACAATATAAATGAATACCAGTTGAGTGTATTTTTCAAATACTTCATGATTTGACTGAATTTATTAATTATGTTTTCTAAAATTACTTAGATGATAAAAGGTAACCTATAAAAATTTAGAAAATTAATCTTTTGTTTAATAGAATAGAAACCCGTTTAAGGGCCATCAATAACTCCTGATTAAATTAGGATCATGAAAAGGCAATGCTTTAAACCTGATGCC
>DAOLDI010000419.1:0-2881 GCA_035327445.1 Cyclobacteriaceae bacterium
GTCATGCGCTCTGATAGCCGCGCCAGTTCTTTAAAATATTCTACCACTTTATCGTGCCGGGTATGATGTGTACCGATGGGATAATTGAGAAACTCTTCGGGACTGGGAATATTTTTGTTGAAGTTGCCGGTGTTGGGGTAGAAGTAATCAGCCTGCGCAAAAGCGAACTGGCTGATAATGAAAAGTAAAAAGAGGTTTAGGATTTTCATAATAAAAAAATGGGATTAAAGATTCTGCCCTAATTTAGCAGAAAGGTCGGTTTTGTTTTTAACCGCCCGTCACAAGCCCTGTTTTTTCAACCGTTTGAGTAACCCAAATTCTTTATCTTTAGGCCCGTTACAGCAAAGGATGAGATGGAGATAACCGCTACGAAAAAGAAGAAAAGCACTATTAAAACAAGTATAGATAAAGCCATTTTATTGAAGGCTTACCGCCTGATGTGCACCGCCAGGCGCATGGCCGAAACCTACGATGAAAACCGTGAGGTTTGCAGCAAGTATGTGCACAGTACTTCGCGGGGTCATGAAGCCATACAGTTGGCCGCTGGCTTACAATTGAAGGCGCAGGATTTTGCATCACTTTATTATAGAGATGAATCTATGCTTTTGGGCATGGGCATGGAGCCCTGGGAGTTGATGCTGCAATTGATGGCGAAAGCCGATGACCCCTTTTCAGGAGGCAGAACATATTATGGTCACCCTTCATTAAAGCGCGAGGGATTTCCAACCATACCACACCAAAGTTCTGCAACGGGTATGCAGGCCATTCCGGCAACAGGTATGGCACATGGATTACAGTATTTAGAATCACAAGGTTTGCTTAAAGGAAAAGAAAAACCCATTGTGCTTTGCTCTTTGGGCGATGGTTCTGTAACAGAAGGTGAAGTAGCAGAAGCTTTTCAGATGGCGGTGCTGCACAAGATGCCGATTATATATTTAGTGCAGGATAATGATTGGGGAATTTCTGCATCGGGCGATGAAATGCGCGCCATGGATGCTTATGAATATGCCGCAGGATTCAAAGGGATGGAGCGCATGCGGGTAGATGGTTCTGATTTTGTAAAAAGTTTTGAAGGCTTGCAGCAAGCTATCGATTTTGTGCGCCATAAGCGCGCACCCATTTTGGTTCATGCCAAATGTCCTTTGCTTGGGCATCATACTTCGGGTGTGCGGAAAGAGTGGTATCGCGGACAAGAAAATTTGAAGCAGCATGCCAAAGATGAGCCCATCATCAAACTTGAGAAATATTTATTGGAGCAGGGCGTCAGCAAAAATGAATTAAACAAAATAAGGAAAGAAGCTGAACAAAAAGTATCGGAAGATTATCAGCGTGCACTCAACTCAGCTGATGCCGACCCGAATGATTTTGATTCGCATGAGTTTGCACCTACACCAGTAACAGCAGAAAAAGGAAATCGCAAACCTAAAGGCGCAGAGAAAGTAGTGATGGTAGATGCAGCGCTTCATGCAGTGGATGAAATTCTGAAGAAACATCCTGAAGCTCTTTTCTATGGACAAGATGTGGGCGGAAGGTTAGGTGGAGTATTTCGCGAAGCGGCCACGCTGGCACAGAAGTATGGCGATGCGCGTGTGTTCAACACCCCCATACAAGAAGCATACATTGTGGGTTCAACTGCGGGCATGTCGGCCGTGGGTTGTAAAGCCATTGTTGAAATACAGTTTGCCGATTACATCTGGCCGGGCATTAATCAGTTGGTGGAAGAACTTTCCAAGAGTTGTTATTTATCCAAAGGAAAATTTCCTGTTCAATCTTTGATTCGTGTGCCCATTGGTGCTTATGGTGGAGGTGGTCCTTACCACTCAGGCAGTGTGGAATCAACTTTATTAACCATAAGAGGAATCAAAGTGGTGTATCCATCTAATGCTGCGGATATGAAAGGTTTGCTGAAAGCAGCTTTCTACGACCCCAACCCGGTGGTGTTGCTGGAGCATAAAGGTTTGTATTGGTCGAAAGTACCAGGCACAACCGATGCCAAAACGTTTGAACCCGATGAAGAGTATATCATTCCACTAGGTAAAGCCAATTTGGTCTTGCAAGCGGATGAAGAAAAAATCAAGCAGGGAGAAGTTGCTGTTATCATCACCTATGGCATGGGTGTATACTGGGCCAAAGCTGCTGCGCAAAATTTTGCAGGTCGTGTAAGTATTTTGGATTTACGCACTCTCAATCCGATTGACTGGGAAATGATTCAGGAGCAAGTTGAAAAACATCATCGTGCTTTTGTACTCACCGAAGAACCCTTACTGAATTCTTTTGCCGAATCATTGGCCGGCCGCATCAGCAAACATTGCTTTGAATACCTGGATGCACCAGTTCAGCTTTTAGGCGCTGCTAATTTGCCTGCCGTTCCATTAAATGTAGAACTGGAAAAAATGATGCTGCCGAATGCGGAGAAGGTGAGCATAGCCTTGCAGGAGTTGCTGGATTATTAATTAGGCATCCCGAAGCCTCGGGAGGCCTTAGGCCTTAGGTATTGGGCATTAGGGATTAGGTAAATCAAAGTTTTTGATACTTGATATTTGTGATTTGATATTTGGGTTTTGATATTTGGGATTTGTGATTTGTGATTTGTGATTTGTGATTTGATGTTTGTGATTTGTGATTTGATGTTTGTGATTTGTGATTTGATGTTTGTGATTTTAAATTCCGAAGATTTCTGCGATAACGTCTTTGATGTTTTCAATATCCTCTTGCTTAATTCTTCCTAAAGAGTTTTTTGCCAGTCGAACTTCATCTACGGATCTTATCTGATCCAAACACACTTCACAAAATTTATTGTTGAACATCAACTCAACTCTGGATGGATATTTTCTAAGTGTTGTGGTTAATGGAGCTATTAAAACTGTACCTAATACCGCAT
>DAOLDI010000420.1:0-2875 GCA_035327445.1 Cyclobacteriaceae bacterium
ATAGAAAAGTTCTCAGGCATCAATCTGCCGAGTAAAAGATTTACATCGGTGATGGTTAAGGGGCCGCCTGCGCCATAACAAGCTGGACCGGGAAAAGCGCCCGCACTTTCGGGGCCAACAGTGAGTTTGTATCCATCAAAATCACAAACAGAGCCACCACCCGCTGCAATGGTTTCAATGGCGATAGATGGAGAGAGAATGCTGTAATCTCCTACTTTACTTTCATAGCGATAATCAGGGCGCTGATGATACAGCGAAACATCTGTGCTCGTTCCTCCCATATCAAAAGTGATGAGCTGATGTTTATTACTGAGCTGTGCTTTAAGTCCCGCGCCAATTACGCCTCCTGCCGGTCCGCTGAGCAGACTGTCTTTGGGTGTAAAAAACTTATCGCTGATTAATCCTCCCGCGCTGTTCATCACTTTAATGCTTGCTGCCGGCAAAGTACTTTGTATGCCCTGCAAATAATTGCTGATGATGGGCTGCAGGTAAGCATTCACCACGGTGGTCTCAGCACGTGGCAACAAACGTATTTGTGAACTCAGCTCATGCGAACTTGAAATGTAATCAAATCCTGCCTTGCGCAAAGCTTGTTGCAATTTCTTTTCATGTTCAGGATTTTTGTAACTATTGAGCAGAGCAAGGGCAATACTCTGTACTTTTTTCTTTTTGCAGGTTGATACTATGTGATTAATTTCTTTTGGACTTAGCGCTTTTAAAATTTCTCCGCTGGCGCTGATGCGCTCATCTACTTCTATAACATCCATATAAAGCGGTTCAGGTTTGATGATGTGCAAAGCAAATAACTCAGGTCTTTGCTGATTGCCAATCTTCAATAAATCTTTAAAGCCTTTGCTGATGAGCAAAAGCGTTTTGGCTCCTTTCCTTTCCAGCAGGGCATTAGTACCGCGGGTAGAGCCGATCTTTAGTTCAAGTGCAGGTGCCTTTTCATGCAAGGCTGTTTGTGTAAGCAGGCGTACCGCCATTACAGGCACTTCTTCAAAAGCAGTTAGCGAAAAAGTAGTTCCGGCTTTGATGTGGCGCAGCGGTGATTTCAGTTTAATGATATTTTGCTCAATATCTACCGATAAAATTTTTGCTTCCTGCTTCAAGCCATGAAAAACAAGGGTGTAGTTTTTGAAAATATCTTTTGTGCAAGGCCAGTCGATGTCGATTGAAATTGTTTGCGCATCAATTTGTCTTTTTACTTTTCCACGAATAGCGGCATTGCTTAATAGCTTAAGCGATTTGCTTTCTCCCAGCGGACTTTGCGCAAAGCAATCGGTAAAAGTGCCACCGGTATCGATCCAGATTTTCCAGTATTGCTGATTTTTCATCCAAAGCAGAATTACAGCTTTAAATGTAAGGTTAAAGATGAATGAGTCCTAAAGTGTTTTGGTTCTCGTAATTTCAACGTGGCCGGTGTGTAAGGTCATCCGTGCAATTTATTAAGCTATAAATATTATTTCCGCCTTAAGCAAGCGACTGGTAGGGAGGGATAAGTTTCTATTAAATTTTTGAATTATGAGGGATGTGTTATCATCCCTCTTTATTTTTAAGCAATGATCATTAGAAATATACTTCTGATATTTACATGCCTTAGCTGTGTTTCTCAAAAAGAACATTTAAACACATCATTTAGTCATCAATTAACAATAGCTGAATCACTACTACTGCCATTAGATACCCTCTCGGGTACATACGCTCCTACAATTCAAGTTTATAGTACGCATGAAGAGGATTTATTATTTGTAAATGACAGGAAATGCAGGTGCATTAATGTTTATGACTTGAAAAGAAAAATTTTATTACATAAAATTTCATTAAGCAAAGAAGGGCCTGATAAAATTACAGGTAATGCAATAGGAATGTATGTTAAAAGCATTGATTCAATTTTTATATACAGTCTTGGGGTTCCTAAGGTGTATTTAATTACCCAGAAAGGAAATATTATAAATGTGTTTGATCTTCCTGATGGTGATCCCGAAACAAAAGTGGGGTATCATTCATACCCTGTAGTTACCACCTCTTCCCCTATGTTTTTAAATGGCCATAAACTTTATATCAATACATATAACATAGATAATGTTAAAGATCATACCAAGGTTTATACTTGCATTGAGTTAGATATAAATACCGGAAAATTGAATTATCTGTTTCCTCGTCCGGCTTTTTATAATTCCGGAAACTGGGGTTTTGCAGCTTTTAGGACAACCCATTATTTTATTTATGATAATGATTCTGACTCTTTCATCATCAGTCACGGCAACATGCACAACCTTATTATTGAAAACATCTCTGGACATCAAAGCGAAGTGTTTGCTGGAAGTAATTACATAGGTGATTTAAGTCCTATTTCAAAAGATCGTAAATCCTTCATTGACGAATTGGAAACCCGCAGGCATGAAGTCAGAACAGGCAATTATACCTCCATTATATCTGACCCCTACAGAAAGGTATTTTATAGATTAGTTACTTTACCCATACCTGAGAACAAACAAGATAAATACAAACCGGGTGATTTGAAATCAATTATTATTCTAGATAAAGAATTTAAGAAAATTGGTGAGCATTTGATTCCTGGCGGTTATGACTATTCAATGAATTTTGTAACTGAAGAGGGCTTGCATATTTTTAATAAACAAAAGTATGAAGCGGGCAATGAAGACTACCTGATTTTTGATGTGTTTAAGCTTACACAGAATAATTGACTCACTTAGTCTCTATCTAACGCGGATGTTGCGCAGTGGCCGGTGTGTAAGGTCATCCGTGCAAATTGATTAACCCAAAATAATTATTTACGTTAATCCATTCTTTGAATTTATTCTTTATTGAAGGCACGGATGAGCTCGGCAATTGCTCACGCACAACATCC
>DAOLDI010000421.1:0-2873 GCA_035327445.1 Cyclobacteriaceae bacterium
GGCTTGCTTGCCATCATTGAATTTTACTTCGCGCAAATCGTGCTGGTAGCCACCTTGCAGGTGAATAATCTCACCAAACAAACCTTGCCTTACCATATTGAGTACGGCCATTACATCTCTGCGATAATTAACATTCTCAAGCATCATTAGCGGCATACCGGTTTCTTCTGAAGTGCGCACCAACTGCCAGCATTCTTCTATGGTCATGCCGGTAATTACTTCACAGCCTACATATTTTTTTGCGCGCATGGCATCTATGCATTGCACAGTGTGCCACTCCCAGGGAGTAGAAATGATTACGGCATCTATGTCTTTGTTCTCTAATAATCTTCGGTAATCATAGGGTCCGTTTTTAAAAACCTGCGGTGCTGGCTTGCCTGCTTTCTTTATCATATCAAGACTTTTATCCAACATCACTTGCTGTATATCACAAATGGCAACTACATCGCAGTCTGTTCTTCGCAGGGCAAGGTCAAGGTGGTTTTGTCCGCGAAGTCCTACACCAATAAAACCCAACTTAACTTTTTGAGTTTTTTCTTTAGCAAATACAATATGTGCAGGTAGAATACTGATGCCAATACTTGCTGCTGTGGTAGTTTTGATAAAATTTCTTCTGCTATTCATACAACATTAGATTAGAGGTCTTTCATTAATTTTTCATATAGCGCAATCATGCATTTGATATCATGTTTGTGTACCTGCTCATCGGGAGAGTGCACATTTTGTTCTGGCGCGCCAACAAAGCACCAGTCGAAAGGGTAGGGCGATAGTTGCAATTCGCGGCCATCGCTTGATCCGCTTCCTTCTACTTCCAGTTGAAAATCTATTTGATGCTTTTGCGCGATCGCAATTATTTTTTCTACATAAGTCCTGCGCGGAATGTTTCTGTCGCGCATACTAATCACTACTCCTTTGCCCGGATGCACACCATCAGAAACCCAGGTAATATCAGAAATGAGGCTTTGCTTTACCTGCCATTGTTCATAAATGAACTTTACCAAAAAGGGAACTGAGCCACCTCCATGTTCTTCCCAACAACTGAAAACAATTACGCCATCTTTTAATTTCTCTGCCACACGTAATGCATTGTAAACACCCAGGCGGTTATCCAGGTAAGCGCTTTGCACATAAGACTTGCTTTCTCTGAAATCAGCTTTGTAAACCAGTTCGGTGCCGGTTTGAATTTGACGGGCAAATTCATAATACACATGATGTTCTTTGTCTAACTGCAATTTACACTCTATGGGGCCAAAGGCATCTTTACCTACCACAATCTGTCCGCTTTGTGCATCGGGACTGCCAATTGGGATGAGTTGATTCTGGTACCGCACCGTAAAGCCTATGCTGTCTATGTGCGCAAAAATTACCGTGCGTGGCTTGCCGAATTTCAGGATAATGCAATCCTGAAAATCATCGCCATAAAATATTTCGGGTTTAGTTTTCCATGATTTCTTTGCCTGTTTGATGTAATTCAACAAGAATTCTGTCATGCCGCGCTCATTACCCGAAGGCGCATGAATACTGCAAAGTTTTTCCAGTAACTTGAAGCCGCTGTATTTTTTCAATGTTAATTCTGATAGATGGTTCAAAAATAGAATTGATATTCCTTTTGTAATTTTGACTCAATGAACCTTTGTGTCTCCCGATTAATTCGGGAGTGCCTTCGTGGCCATTATTTATTTTGCCACTAAGGCACAAAGTCACTAAGAAATGTATTCAATAAATGTAATTAATTATTGAGTACTTACAAGTTTACATTATTTCTGAGATTTGTATATGCAAGCATTTGTATTAGATGAACAGCCCTCTGTGGCCAATACTTTTTTAGCTGAATTAAGAGATAAAAATATTCAGCAAGATTCACTGCGCTTCAGAAAGAACCTGGAGCGATTAGGCGAAATAATGGCTTATGAAATTTCAGCCACCCTGCCATTTAAAGAGGCAGATGTACCAACACCTCTTGGCGATAAAGCAACACAAGTTCTTGCTGAGCAACCCGTATTGATCAGCATCATGCGTGCAGGGCTTCCATACTTTCAGGGATTTCTGAATTATTTTGATAGGGCCGAATCCGGATTTATTGGTGCTTACCGAAAAGAAGATGCAGAAATGTTAAGCATTGAACTGGGTTATGTAGCATCACCATCGCTTGAGGGAAAAACCTTAATTCTGATTGACCCCATGCTGGCCACCGGGCAATCCATTATAAGATCAGTAAATGCCTTATTAAGCAAGGGTAAACCCAAACAATTGCATATTGCCTGTGTGGTGGCTTCGCCAGAGGGCATGCAATACCTGCAAGCACATTTAAAGTTGCCTTATATGTTATGGGTTTGTTCTGTTGATGAAAAACTTGATACAAAGAATTATATAGTACCCGGACTGGGCGATGCAGGCGATTTGTGTTATGGAGATAAGTTATAGTGTTGTATGATGGAAGAATTACTGAAGGCAATACCCATTGTCTTGCTTACGATGTTCAAATTTGTTTTTGGCCCCACGTTGGGTTACGCGGCAGGTTTTAGTTTTTTAAAAACTGTTTTGATTACCATTACCGGTTCCATGTTAAGTGTCATACTGTTTTCTTATTTCGGAGAGTTCTTAAGAGAAAACGTGATCAGGAAATATTTTCCCCCTAAGAAAAAATTTACCAAGCGCAGCAGGCAATCCATTAACCTCTGGAGAAAGTACGGTTTGATAGGAGCGGCTGCATTGATGCCAATTATTCTTACGCCCATCGGAGGCACAATTCTCGCTATTGGTTTTGGAGAAAGGAAAGAGCGTGTTATCATAGCCATGTTTGCAAGTGCATCGCTATGGGCATTGTTGATTACATGGCTTGTTTATTTTGCTGCCGGCATTTTTATCTGAAT
>DAOLDI010000422.1:0-2872 GCA_035327445.1 Cyclobacteriaceae bacterium
GCCGCTATCTGGCACACGCAGTAGCACTTTGTATGGATTGCCATGCCGAGCGCGACTGGACAAAATTTTCCGGTCCGCCAAAACCCGGCACACTGGGCAGAGGCGGAGATATCTTCAATGAAGATTTTGGTTTTCCCGGAACGTACTACGCAAAGAACATCACACCTTATGGCATAAAAGATTATACCGATGGTGAGTTGTTTCGCGTAATCACTACCGGAGTTAATAAAGATGGCAAGGCCATGTTTCCGGTGATGCCGTATTTGTACTATGGTAAGATGGACAGAGAAGATCTCTACAGCATCATTGCTTACATCAGAACCCTGGAACCCATTGCCTATGATGTACCCGAATCAACTTCCAACTTCCCGATGAATTTCATCATCAATCTCATTCCGCAAAAAGCTGAACTGCAAACGCGTCCGCCAAAAACAGATCTGTTGGCATATGGTAAATACATTACCAATGCTTCAGGATGTATCGAATGCCATACCAAAGAAGATAAGGGACAAATTATTCCTGAACTGGCCTTTGGCGGAGGAAGAGAATTTAAGTTTCCTGATGGCACCGTATTAAGAAGTGTAAACATCACACCCGATAAAACAGGTCTTGGCGATTGGACGGAAGAAACTTTTGTACAAAGGTTTAAAATGTATGCCGATTCAGCTTATGTAGTGCCAAGTGTACAACCTGGTGAGTTTAATTCCATCATGCCCTGGGTGATGTATGCAGAAATGGAAGAAGATGATCTCAAAGCCATTTATGCCTACCTGCGCACTGTAAAACCAATAGAAAATATAGTAGAGCGCTTTACGCCCGCTAATTAAAGGTCAACCGCAAAATCTATCAAATTCCACGTGCATGCGACACACATGCATGTGGAATTTCTTTTTTCAGGCAAGGCACAAAATATTTATCTCAAAATAGTATGCATGCATACTATAAATCACTATATTCACATCCTCAAGGCCATTCATGCGCAAAGAAGAAACCATAGACTATCATATACGGGCGGCATGGCATGCCATTGCCCGCATGTATAATCAGCAGGCGGCTAAATACAATGCCACCATGGCCATAGGCTTTGTTTTGCTCAATATTGATGCAGAAGAAGGCACCCCGGCCACCAAAATTGCTCCCCTCATGGGCCTGGAGCCTCGCAGTCTTACGCGCTTATTAAAGAGTTTAGAAGAGCAAGGTGCCATCTACCGCGAAGTGGATAAAACTGATAAACGCTCGGTAAGAATTTTTTTAACAGCAGAAGGCAAGAAAGGAAGAGAGCGTGCGAAAGAAACTGTGTTGAGATTTAATGAAGTTGTGCGCGAAGAAATTCCTGAACAAAAGCTTGATGTTTTTTTCGATGTGATTCAAAGCATCAATAAAATCATCGAACGAAATAATATTTATGAACAAACATATAGTTGATATTGCTTAGCTTTTTTTCTAGGCTAACAACAATCAACTAACAACTATGAACTAATAATATGAAAAGATCAATCCGTAAAGTTGCAGTTCTCGGTTCTGGTGTGATGGGCTCTGCTATCGCTTGTCATTTTGCCAACATTGGTTGCCAGGTTTTGTTGCTCGACATTGCACCCAAAGAATTGAACGAGGAAGAAAAAAAGAAAGGACTTACACTTGATAACAAGCTTGTAAAAAACCGCATCGTGCAAAGTTCATTTGATAAATGTATTAAGTCGAGTCCGGGACCTTTGTACAGCAAAAAATTTGCATCAAGAATTACGCTTGGAAATTTTGATGATGATTTTGCGAAGATCAAAGACTACGATTGGACCATAGAAGTAGTGGTTGAAAATCTGGACATCAAGAAAAAAGTGTATGAACGTGTAGAGCAATACAGAACCCCAGGAACACTGGTAACATCCAATACTTCGGGC
This sequence comes from Cyclobacteriaceae bacterium, assembly GCA_035327445.1. Lineage (GTDB taxonomy): Bacteria > Bacteroidota > Bacteroidia > Cytophagales > Cyclobacteriaceae > DAOLDI01. The sequence continues at coordinate 1,899 of DAOLDI010000422.1, forward strand.
ATTCCCATACACCTCATGGCCGAGGGCAGAAGCGATGATTTTAAGCGGCATTTTGCGGGTACGCACTTCTTCAATCCGCCCCGTTATCTCAAATTATTCGAGGTAATACCTACGCCACACACCGATCCGGAAATCACTGATTTCTTATTGCATTATGGAGATCTGTACTTAGGTAAAACATCTGTACTGTGTAAAGACACCCCCGCTTTCATTGGAAACCGGGTGGGGGTATGGGGTCTGCTGAAGGTAATCGACAGCATGCAGAAATACGACCTGAATGTAGATGAAATTGACAAGCTAACCGGCCCTGTAATCGGTCGCCCCAAGTCGGCTACCTTCCGTACTTCCGACCTTGTGGGACTTGACACTTTGGTAAAAGTGGCTAATAACCTGTACTCAGGTTTACCTAATGATGAAGCACGGGAAATGTTCAAACTCTCTGATGTAGTCACCAAAATGGAAGCCAACAATTGGCTGGGTGATAAAACCGGACAAGGCTTCTATAAAAAATCAAAAGACGAAAAAGGCAAAACAGAAATACTTACACTCGATTTAAAATCACTCGAGTATAAACCAAAACAAAAAGCAAAGTTTGCTACACTTGAAACAACCAAGGCGATTGATAATCTGCGCGAGCGTTTCAAAGTTTTACTCGCAGGGAAAGACAAAGCAGGAGATTTTTATCGCGATTGTTTTTATGCACTCTTTCAATATGCATCAAACAGAATTCCGGAAATCTCTGATGAACTTTTCAGAATTGATGATGCCGTGTGTGCAGGTTTTGGTTGGGAGCTCGGACCATTCGATACATGGGATGCATTAGGTGTAGAAAAAACTTTGAAGTTCATGGAAGGCATGAACTACAAACCTGCACAATGGGTGTACGACATGCTCGCAGCAGGTAACAAATCTTTCTACATCGTTGAAGATGGCAAGCGCAAGTATTATGACATTCCTTCTAAAACCTACAAAGC
>DAOLDI010000423.1:0-2867 GCA_035327445.1 Cyclobacteriaceae bacterium
AGAATTTATCCCTGAAATCGAAAAGCAATATCCGGCATCGAAAAACCCTAACGATCGTGCCATATTTGGAACTTCAATGGGTGGCCTCACTGCGGCATACTTTGCTATCTCCAAGCCCGATGTTTTTGGATTAGCAGGCATACAATCACCAGCATTCTGGTTTAAGCCGGAGATTTATGCACTTTGCGATAACCCTGATAACCCTCCGATAAAAATTGCCATGACATCGGGTTTGATCAACGACTCACACGAGGGGGCCAGAAAGATGAAGGATATTTTAGATAGAACTGCCTGTACCTACCAATACATAGAAGTAAACGAAGGTCACTCCTGGGGTAACTGGAGAGCTCTTTTAGATGAAATTTTAATTTTCTTCTTTGGTACTGAGTAAGTAGTTAAATTCGAGGCATTCTTTTTGTAAATAGCTATTGAAAGCAAAATTCCTATGAAAATCTCTACTGCTTATATTATCCCTTTTCTTGTTTTGCTGATTGTTTCAGCGGCTTGTAGTTCTGGAAAAAAAGCACTGCAGCGCGGAGATTATTTTACCGCAGTAATGACGGCCACTGAACGTTTAAGGACTAATCCTGATCACAAAAAGTCTAAAGAAACTTTGCAGGAAAGTTACCGCCTGGCTGTTGAGTGGTGTGAAACAAGTGCGAAAGATATCATCGCATCAAATGCCCCTAACAAATATCGTAATGCCTTAAGAGAATATGATAGAATAAATGTCATGTATGAAGCCATAAGGAGAAGTCCGGGTGCATCAAAAGTAATACGACATCCTGTTGAAAAGTATCAAGAGGTGAGTAACCTAAAAACTATGGCAGCAGAAGAGAGTTACGAAGCTGGCATAGTTGCCATGATGGGGAGCAGTCGTGAAGATGCCAGAAGGGCTTACTTCTTATTCAGAGATGCCAATAATTTTGTTCCGGGATATCGCGAAAGTCTGGAAATGATGGCACAGGCAGAATTTAATGCAACCCTTAAAGTTGTGTTTGAAGAGAATAATTTAAGTTACCAAAGCTATACCCTGGAGCCTACCATCATGAGCGCGGTAAGCAATCAGTTTATCAAATTCTATCCGAAAGGTTTTGCTGCTAATGAAGCACCCGACTTTGCAGATCATTTGCTGTTTATAACCATTGCCTCTATGCAACCCGGTGTAGAGCGAGTTAGATCGGAAGTAAGAACCGTGGCAGATTCAGTAAAAACTGGTGAGCGCGAAGTAAATGGAACAAAAGTGCCCATTAAAGAACGCGTTGAGGCTGAACTTACCATTTACACCAAACAAATGAATGCAAACGGACAAACACGAGTGGTAATTCGTGATGCAAGAACTCAGGCAACACTTTTAAGCAGAGATGTTGCCAGTCTGTTTGAATGGTCTGATTCATGGGCCACTGCAAAAGGAGATCAGCGCGCTTTGAATGAAGAGCAAAGAAAACTGATTGCAAAAAGAGAATCCCGTATTTCTATAAACGATCTGATGCGGGGCTTGCAAGCAGATATGGATAGAAAAGTAGCGGCAGAGCTCCGTGAATTTTACGGAAGGTTCTGATTTTTTTCATCCAAAAGAAAACTTTTAGACTTAGAAAAGGTTTAGCCTGTATACAGAATAAAGCTACTCTATTTATAATCTTACTAAGCTTTGCGCTAACAGCCTGTGCTCAAAATAAAAAAAACGAAAGCATGAATTCGATAACTGAGCAAAAAGGATTGGAAACAGCCACCTTTGGCGCTGGTTGTTTCTGGTGTGTAGAAGTTATTTTTCAACAAGTAAAAGGCGTACATAGTGTAATTTCGGGTTACTCTGGTGGTCATGTAAAAAACCCTACCTATAATGAAGTTATTACAGGCAAAACAGGGCATGCAGAGGTTGCACAAATTACCTTTGACCCTGCCATAGTCAGCTTCGCAGAAATACTGGAAATTTTCTGGCAAACCCACGACCCAACTACCCTTAACAGGCAGGGAAATGATGTGGGCACACAATACAGATCTGCGGTCTTCTATCATAATGAAAATCAACGCAAAGAGGCAGAATTTTACAAAAAGGAATTGGATAGATCAGGCGCATTTCCGGCTCCAATTGTTACAGAAATTACCGCTTTTGAAGCCTTTTACAAGGCAGAAGATTACCACCAGAATTACTACAACCTGAATACCTACCAGCCCTATTGCACTTATGTGATTAAACCAAAGCTGGAAAAATTCAAAGAGGCCTTTAAAGAAAAGCTCAAATAGCAGGTTTTAAAATCTATTTGCCGATTACAAAAAAAATATTCCATTTATCAGAGCAGACGTAACTTTTAAACCATACCTGCGTTCTATATCTGTGAGTAGATAAATTCTTCTCATAGGTTTAGGTTTAGGTAAATAAGAAAGGGGGCAGACGGCTCCCTTTCTTATTTTTATCCATTTCTTCTTGAGAACTTCGCATTTCTCAAGAACTTTCCTCCAAATCAGCTGTTTTCTATAAAAGTTAAAAAATGAAATTTACCGGATTAACTTTCATTATGCTGGCGGGTATTTTTACCCTTTCTTGCGCTCAGCCAAACAAACCAAAAGAACAAAATTCAACCAATACCTATAAAGTTGTGAAAACCGAAGATCAGTGGAAGAAAGAATTAGACCCGCTACAGTATCATGTACTGAGAGAAAAAGGAACTGAAAGAGCTTTTACCGGTAAGTACTGGGACAACCATGAAAAAGGAAAATACCACTGCGCAGGCTGTAAACAAGAATTATTCGATTCTGAAACTAAGTACGAATCGGGAAGCGGATGGCCTAGCTTTTACCAGCCCGTAAATCAAACTGCTGTAAAAATTATTAAAGACCTAAGCTATGGCATGGTAAGAGAAGAA
>DAOLDI010000424.1:0-2867 GCA_035327445.1 Cyclobacteriaceae bacterium
CCCCGCCTTTATTCGAAGAAAAGTCATGCCAAATTTGCTTTTCCGGGCTGACCATAAAGCTCGGGGTTTTCTCGTTCGTAAATGGCGAGATAGCCTTCCAGTTGCGCCCGGAGCGCTTCAGCTCCAGGTACTCACCCACTATCGACCTTACTTCAATATTATCACTCAAACCTTTTCTTCCGGGGCGCAGGCAACACATACCCCTGATAATAAGTTTTATTTTAACACCGGCTTGAGATGCCTTATACAATTCGTCAATCAATTCTTTATCCTGCAGCGAATTAATTTTGATGGCAATACCTGATGACACTCCTTGTTTCGCATTTTCAGCTTCGCGCCTTACCATATTGCAAAGCTGTATACGCATATCTCTCGGTGATGTGATCAGGTTGCGATAAGCACTGGGCTGTGAGTGGCCGGTTATAACATTGAAAAATTCAGAAACATCATTGGCATAAACTTCATTGGTACTCAATAAGCCAATATCTGTATACAATCGTGCGGTTACTTCGTTGTAATTTCCACTTGAAAGATGCACATAGCGCACTACTCTTTCATCAGGCTCTTTTCTTACAATCAATAAAAGTTTTGTGTGTGTTTTTAAGCTGCTAACGCCATAAATCACAAAGCAACCCGCTTTCTGCAATCGTTGTGCCTCACGCAAATTATTCTCTTCATCAAATCTCGCCTTTACTTCAAACAAGACAGAAACGTGCTTACCATTTTCCGCTGCCCTATGTAAGGCCGCAGTAATACGCGAGTCTTTAGATACCCTGTAAATTGTAATCTTGATGGAAAGTACATATGGATCATCCGCTGCTTTCTCCAGTAATTCAACAACCGGATCAATACTATTATAAGGATGATGCAAAAGGATATCACGCTCTTTTAATGTCTCAAAAAGATCAACGTCATCTCCTTCAGGATAATTTAGTGGTCTTATAGGTGGAGGTACAATTGCCCGCTTGTTTTTGAATTCGGCATGAGAAAAAATCTGAGACAGGCCCGTGAAGTCGATCAAACTGTCAGCAGGTACCTGGAAAATATTATAGTCATCAATATCCCATTGTATCTTTAACATGCGCAACATCCAGGGATCTGGATTTTCATTTACCTCTAATCGTACAACTCTTCCCCTTCTTCTGGTTTTAAGCTTTCTTCTTAACTCTTCAAGGAAGTTTGCCTCAATGTCGTCACTTTCATCCAGTGTAAAATCTCCGTTTCTGTTGATGCGAAACAAATCGATACTTAACACATCTACATTTCTGAATAAATGATGAATGTTTGCCTTGATGATTTGTTCAATTGGTATAAAAGAAACAAAAGGATTGCCTTCTCTGTCTTCAACTATCTCATAGAACCTGCTCAGGTTACTGGGAACTTGAATAAAAGAAACTTTTTTAAGGCCGGCATGGTCGCCCGGGTTTTTAGTGACTACACCAAACAATAAACGGTTAATCTGTAATACCGGAAAAGTGTGGTAGCTGTCAAAAAGCATTGGGGTTAACATGGGGAAGATGATGCGCTGAAAATAGCCATCAACTTGCTGCTGATGTTCGGGTTTTAAACTTGTATAAGAAGCAATTGCAAAATTGTTTGCTTCAAACCTGGGTTTAAGTCCATGCAAAAAGTGCTCGTGTTGTGCGAGACAAAAATTTCTGGTTTCGGTGAGCAACAATTTTCTGAATGGTTCTTCCCGCAGGCCACTATAATCATAGCGTTCTTTGCCGTAATCAATGTAATTATACAATGAACCTAACCTGATGGTACAGAATTCATCCAGGTTATTGGCAGTTATGGAAAGAAATTTCAGCCGATCGAATAAACTTCTCTCTGGATGTTTAGATTGATCAAGTACCCTGTAATTGAATTGAAGCCAGCTTAAATCGCGACTTACATAATTACTCGAAGCAACCTGCTGGGATATTTTATCAACAAGTTCAGCTGAATTACTCATAGCACCGTTACAAATCTACACGTCTATCCTTGCATACTTGGCATTCTTCTCAATGAAATCTCTGCGCGGTGCAACTTCATCGCCCATGAGCATAGAGAAAAGATGATCAGCCTCTGCTGCCGATTCAATGGTAACCAGTTTCAAACTTCTGGTGGCCGGATCCATGGTTGTCTTCCAAAGCTGATCGGGATTCATTTCTCCCAAACCTTTGTAACGCTGTATGTTTACCGCGTCTTCTTTTCCTTCAGACATTTCTTTAATCAAAGCCTCACGTTCTTCATCGTTCCAGCAGTAGCGCTCATCTTTTCCTTTCTTCAAGAGATAAAGTGGTGGTAAGGCAATGTATACAAAGCCCTTTTCAATTAACTCGCGCATGTAGCGAAAGAAAAAGGTAAGAATAAGGGTACGAATGTGACTACCGTCCACATCGGCATCGGTCATGATGATGATTTTATGATACCTCAGCTTATCCATGTTCAAAGCTTTATTATCATCGGCACGGCCAAAGCTCACACCAAGCGCAGTAATCATGTTTTTGATTTCATCGTTCTCGTAAATCTTATGCTCCTGTGCTTTTTCTACGTTCAATATTTTGCCGCGCAAAGGAAGTATGGCCTGAAAAGCCCTGTCTCTGCCCTGCTTGGCTGAACCTCCGGCAGAATCGCCCTCTACAAGATACAATTCGCAAATGGAAGGATCTGTGCTTGAACAATCAGCCAGTTTACCTGGCAAGCCCGTTCCGCTTAATACATTTTTGCGCTGTACCATTTCACGTGCTTTACGCGCTGCATGACGAGCCTGTGCAGCAAGGATAACCTTGTTCACAATCATCCGCGCTTCTTTCGGGTGCTCTTCTAAATAATATTGCAATGCTTCACCCACTGCCTGATCAACCGCGCCCATGGCATCA
>DAOLDI010000425.1:0-2866 GCA_035327445.1 Cyclobacteriaceae bacterium
AACAAAACAGTGAAATAACTATCAGAAGTCTTCAAAGTTATTTTCGTTTCAGCCCTTCAGGAATAGAGCTGCTTAAGCTTAACCTATCAACAGAAAAAAGTTTTATTAGCGATACTTTAAGATTCTTATACGACAGCCCCTTAGCACTAGGAGATTTTATCAACAGCGTTGACATTGATGCCCGCCTGAAGAAAAGTTATTTACACCCCGATGACCTTGCCAAACTATTTTCTGCAGCAAGTAAAATTAAAGACCTGATTTACATTGAAGGAAACTTCTATGGTACTGTAAACGGATTTGCTTTTAATAATATGCAAATCAAAAATGGAAGAAGTACGCTGAATGGTAATATAGAAATGTATGGATTACCAGATTTGGAAGATACTTTCATCGATTTAAACTTGAGGAACTCAACCCTCATTACCAGTGATATTGCTATGTACATGAAAGAGGATGTGCGAGAAAAAATAGATGAGTTTGGAAGAATCAATTTCAGCGGAGAATTTCAGGGCTTCATTTACGACTTTGTGGCTAATGGAATTCTTGACACACAATATGGCCGCATTGTATCTGATATTAACCTGAAAATAAATCAAGATAATATAGATCTATCTAGCTACAGCGGGAGGTTACGAACAGAAAAATTCAATATTGGCAAACTCATTGGCGATACCAGTCTCTTTCAAACCATCAGCATGAATGGCAGACTAAACGGAAAAGGTTTAAACATTGAAAAAGCAGATCTGCAATTAAACGGCCGGATAAGTGAAATTGGAATTAAAGGATATAATTATGTAAACATTAATACCAATGCGCGATTTTTCTCTCAGTTTTTTAACGGATACATTAGCATTGACGACCCCAACCTGAAGTTAAGCACAGAAGCCAAAATAGACTTACGTCCTCAATTTGAAACAATCCAGGCAAAAGGTACACTTGATTATGTAAGCTTTCATAACTTAAACTTATCTGATAAATTCTTTTTCCTCAGCTCGGCTATAGATATCAACACAAAAGGTCTTGAGCTTGATAGTCTTACAGGAAGCGTAAGCTTACACAACTTTAACCTGGTGTATGATGAAAATGAGTTATTACTTGATTCTATCGATATACTTTCAGTGAGAGATGGTAAAAACAGGTATCTATCTGTTCATTCTTCAATGGCCGATATCGAAATGGAAGGTGATTTCATCTTTACTTCATTTTTCAAAGACATCTCAACACTGGTATTTGAACTTGGCTTGCAATTGAAAAATGATAAACAAGCTATAAAAGAGTACTATGCAACTAAGGGTAATAGTCCTTCAGATTATGATGTTAATTTCAAATTTAACCTACATGATATAAATCCTGTAATCAATCTGTTTACACAAGACTTTGAGATTTCAAAAAATATTCTCTTTCAAGGTGAATATTACAGCGGTTATAACACCATGTTAACCGCTTATTCAAATGTTGATTCAATCAGATATACCAACAAATACTTTACTGATAATATCATTGAATTTAACGGCTCAAAAATTTCTGACAGCACAAGCGTATTAGCCATGTTCTTTATGAATTCTAAGAGCCAAAACCTAACAAGTAAACTTTTTACGCGAGACTTATCTATTGAAGGTGTTTGGCACGAAGAACGTATTGATTTTAGCATTGATGCCTACCAGCAAAATGTAAGCAACTTTATCAACATATCTGGTGATGTTAACCTGAGAAGAGACAGCACACAAATCAGGTTTAACCCATCCAGATTAAGGTTACTTGAGAATATGTGGAATATAGAACGCGGAAATCGCATCTTAATTAAAGGCCGCGAAATAAGTGTTAAGAACCTGAATATTTTCAATCAAAATGAAAATATCAGCATCAATGGATTTCTGTCTGATGATGAAAATAAATTGCTTTCAATTGATTTTAATAATGTATCAATCGATATTATCAATCCGCTAATCGGCAAAGATTTAGGCGGCACCATGCAGGGTTATATCGAAGTAAAAAATATTTACCAAAGCATAACCATTCAAAACAGAATAACTATTTATAATCACACTATTAACAACTTCCTGGTTGGAGACGTAACCGGTAATAACGAATGGGATAATGAGTATAAAGTGTTTGAAATTAACCTGGCTGTTGACAGGCTTGGTAAACGTATCGTAAATATTCAAGGTTCATATGATCCTTTCATTATTGGCAATCAATTAAACTTGAAAGCTGATTTTGCTGAAGCCAACCTGGATATCATAGAGCCCTTTCTCGATTTCTTTGTGAGTCAAATCAAAGGAACCATTACAGGCAGTTACAGCATCTCAGGAAACTTTGATCTTATTAAGATTAATGGAAGTGGCAGGATACAAAATGGTCAGATCATGATCAATTACCTGAAGACACTTTACGGATTCAATGGAAATATTGGCATGGATACCGACAAGATTATTTTTGATAACATAGAACTTACCGACATAAATGGAAACAGAGGAAGAATAAATGGTAATTTATCACACAAAAATTTTTCTGACTTACAAATAAACCTGGATGGAAGGTTTAATAATTTTCAGGTGTTAAATACAACCGCCAGAGATAATGAACTCTTCTACGGCATTGCCAATGCCAGCGGTGATGTAAACTTTTTTGGGCCTTTGGGCAACATGAAAATCACCTCCAATGCCAAAACAGAAAGAGGAACAAGAATTTCTATACCGCTTACCAGCTCATCTGCATCAGTAGAAACAAAAGAATATATCAACTTTCTGAATTTTACCGATGCCAGCGCAACAGCTTTAATTGAAGAAAGTGTAAAAACAACTACAGACCTAAGCGGACTGAATATTGAATTCAACATTGAAATTACACCCGATGCTTACTGTGA
>DAOLDI010000426.1:0-2865 GCA_035327445.1 Cyclobacteriaceae bacterium
ACATTCAAACCATAGCGCGCCATGGCTTTGCGGTCGAGTTCAATTTCCATGTAAGGCTTGCCCAATGAACGGTCGGCAAAAACAGCTTCTGCTTTTACTGCATGGACTTCTTTCAAAAATTTCTCCAATTGTAAACTGAAAATTTCGATAGTTTGCAAATCAGGTCCGTAAACTTTAACACCCATAGGTGCGCGCATGCCGGTTTGCAGCATTACCAATCTTGTCTCAATTGGCTGAAGCTTAGGTGCGGATGTAACTCCTGGAATATGGCTGACACTTACAATTTCATTCCAGATGTCGTCAGGATTTTTTATTTCATCGCGCCACTGGCGGAAGTATTCGCCTCGCGCATCAGGCATCAGGTACTTTGAAATGTTGAAGCTTCCTGCTGGGTAGGTGGTACTGGTTGCTGGGTTCTGGGTGCTGGTTATTACAATTGTATTGTTCTCTTTATTATAAACAATCTCTTTAATTTCTTGAGCGTTTGAAATATCATTTACTGATAACCACTTTATTTCTTCTTGTATTAATTTACCAGCATCCAGTACCCAGTACCCATCTGCATCTTTATTAAATCTTAGTTTCCTCCCATGCTCGTCTGTTACATATTCCGACTTATACAAAATCACATTTTCATACATGCTCATAGGGGCGGGGTCAAGGGCAGTTTCTGCGCGACCGGCTTTACCAACTACCATTTCCACTTCAGGGATAGCCGTTACCAGCATATCCAGTTGTTGTAAAATCTGTTTGTTGGCTTCTACTCCAGAATGCGGCATAGAGGTAGGCATCAGTAAAAAGGCGCCTTCATCTAAAGCAGGCATAAACTCTTTACCCATGCCGGGGAATGAATGTGTTAAAGTGCTCCAGAACTTGCTTGTGCGAACGTTCCAGCCAATGGTATCAAAGCCTTTAGCGGTAAAACCAAACACTTTATCAAAACCTAACCAGATGTTGATACCGAGAATAATTATCAAGACAGGGATTAAAAGAAATTTGATTTTGTTTTCCAGGCACCATTTAAGAAGTCTGGGATAAATGCGAATAAAAAAAGTAAATACACCCAGAACCAAGCCGATGATGAGCAGGATAAAAATAAAGTTCAGTAGCAGTGAATTGCTTACGCCCAGTGGTAACCATTCCGTGGTTAAGAGCCAGGCAACTGAGGTTACAGCGATGGCTACAGTTATTCCTGCATGATAATTTTTGTATGGCTCATAAAACTGATTGAGCAGATTATTGACAGCAAATAAAATCAAAGTGATGCCTGCCCAGGGCAAATACATGATAGCGATGAAAATGCCAGCGAGGCCCAGCAATATATTTAAAGGTAAGCGAAGTTTATCACGCTTCAATCGCAAACCAAAAACCCAATGCGTAAAGGCGGGCATAATGAGTAAAGTGAAAATCAAGGCGGCTACAAGTGCAAAAGTTTTGGTGTAGGCCAGGGGACCAAACAACTTTCCTTCAGCAGCCTGCAAAGTAAATACAGGCAAAAAGCTGATGATGGTGGTTGATACAGCTGTGATAATGGCCGAACTCACTTCAGTTACCGCGTTGTAAACAGTTGTAAGCAGCGATTGTGTTTTGGGTGACTCCTCAATATGTTTTAAAATATTTTCATTGAGGATGATGCCTAAATCCACCATGGTACCGATAGCAATGGCAATGCCCGATAGCGCTACAATGTTGGCATCCACATGAAAGTATTTCATCATAATGAAACACATGAGCACCGCCAGTGGGAGCAAAGCTGAAATGAGCAATGAGGCGCGCAGGTTATACACCATCACCATTATGACGATGATGGTGATGAGTATCTGCAAAGAAATGGCATCGTTGAGCGTACCTAATGTTTCATAAATGAGTTGGGTACGGTCGTAGAAAGGAACAATGGTGATTTGTGAAGTTCGTCCATCATCTAATTTTTTAGCTGGTAGTCCTGAAGCAATCTCCTGAATTTTTTCTTTTACCTTATCAATAACAGCCAGCGGATTGGATTATCGCCATACCTGGCCACAACAACTCCGCCCACTGCTTCGGCACCGCTTTTATCTAATATGCCCAGCATAGAGCGGTCGGCCGGACCGATGTTTACTTTAGCGATGTCTTTGATGCGCAGCGGTACATTGTTTGTTGCGCGCACTACCGCTTCTTCTATGTCTTCGATTTTTTTAACATATCCCAATCCACGAATAAGATATTCCACACGGTTTATCTCCACGGTATTCGCCCCTACATCTCGGTTGCTGTTGCGCAGGGCCTGCATCACTTCCATCATGCTCACATTCCAGGCTTTCATGGCTACAGGGTCAAGGTCCACCTGGTATTCTTTGATGAAGCCCCCCACGCTGGCCACTTCGGCAACACCTTCTACACTGCTGAGTGCATATCGCACGAAGAAATCCTGTACGCTGCGCAGTTCATGTAAATCCCAACCTCCTGCAGGCTTACCGTTTTCATCTCTGCCTTCAAGTGTGTACCAAAATACCTGTCCGAGTGCCGTGGCATCCGGTCCGAGTTTGGGTTGCACATCTTCAGGTAAAAGTGAAGCGGGGAGTGCATTGAGTTTTTCGAGTGTGCGCGAACGGCTCCAGTAATATTCCACATCATCTTCAAAAATGATATAGATGCTGGAGAAGCCGAACATGGAGGTGCTGCGGATAGATTTTACTCCCGGCATGCCCAGCAAAGCAGTGGTTAGCGGATAAGTGATTTGGTCTTCCACATCCTGCGGAGAGCGTCCCATCCATTCAGTGAAAACAATTTGCTGGTTCTCACCAATATCCGGAATAGCATCAACGGGTACAGGGTTGCGCGGCAGAAAATCGATGTTCCAGTTAAAGGGTGCGGTAACAATGCCCC
>DAOLDI010000427.1:0-2863 GCA_035327445.1 Cyclobacteriaceae bacterium
TGCATTCTTCTGTTGTTCGATCTGTTTACCGGTTCACGGTGATCGACAAATACCGCAATGATGGGTTTGATTTTTTTGTTGGCGATCAGGTAATCCAGCATTTGGATCATATTTCCCATGCGCTCGTGCATGTACTCATAGCCATCTGTGATGTATGCGATAGGAAGTTCTGAATGAGGGTAGTTCTTATTTGGTGTGTAGACACTATACATTATCTGGTAGCCAAGCGATTTGCTGTTGAACAGAATATCTTTCTTGATGCTGCCTCTTTGATCGCGGGGCACTTCGTAATCTATGTCCTTATCTTTCCAATCTGGCATGCGCAGTTCAGAGTTTGGACTACCACCTCCAACACCAGACCATTGCTGATTAGAGTTTGCAGGATCTAAAATCCAATCTTTATCATTAATCAGAATTTTATAATCAAGACGTGCATCTGCCGGAAAGCGAGCTTTCAGGTACCAGATATCTGTGTTGGGTATTTTCTTGCCTGTATTTGGAAAGTCTGATTGATAACCCCAGGCATTGAAGTCGCCCATCCACTTTACTGACCTGGCATCGCCCCGATAAAGAAAAAGTACCGAGTCTTCAAAAGTTAAAGGAATACGTTCCAGATTCAGCCAGCTGTTCCAAATGCTATCTGTTTTATTTGTTGCTTGGGTAAGCAGTTTAAGTTCATTACTTAGTCTATAGTCTTGTGCAATCAATTTAAAGTTAATGAGCAGGCAGACTAATGATATCGTAATCAGATTTCTCACATTTGTTCTTTCAGCAATAATTCATCCTTGTCATCAACACGTAAACTCAATAAACTTGCAATGATTAAAGATACACCACCTGCCACTAAAATAAATATGGCCTGGTTATTAAATAAATTGCTCAGCATAAAGCCAAGCAAGGTACCGGCTACAATTTGGGGAATCACAATAAAGAAATTGAAGATACCCATGTAATAGCCCATTTTTTCTGCGGGGAGAGAGCTTGAAAGCATGGCGTAAGGAACTGATAAAATACTTGCCCAGGCAAAACCAACACCAACCATAGAAAGTATGAGCATGTTTGGGTTTGAAATAAAATAGAACGAAATCAAACCTAAACCTCCACATAAAAGCATGATAAAATGGGTAACTCTTCTGCTGGTATATTTCGCCAGAATAGGAATGAAGAGAGCAGCAATGGCTGCAATACCATTGTAAATACCAAACAAACTTCCCACCCAGTTGGCACCTTCATTATAGATAGCTGATGCCGTGTCTGTGTTTTGATAAATGTGACTTGTTACTGCAGATGTAGTGTAAATCCACATGGCAAACAAGGCAAACCATGAAAAGAATTGCACATAAGCTAACTGCACCATGGTACGTGGCATACTGTGAAAATCTTTTACCATGTTCACAATGCCCAGGTAAGATTTATTTTGTTGTATAAACGCTTTTGCGATAATGTGCGCAAGTGCAAATAGAATAAATCCTCCAGCCAACACATACAATTCTGTTTCAGCATTGAAGAAATAAACTACTGCTGCTATAACTAAACCAATAACAAACAACCACAAAGCAGTTGATGAAAACTTTGCTGCATAAAATGCAGGTTGCTCTATAGCTTTCTTGATTTTATTTTTGAGGTTTTCAAGTTCTTCTTTTGCAGGTGGATATTCTTTAGTAGAAAATACTGTCCACATTACACAGGTAAACAGCATAAAAGCACCCACATAGAAAGCATACTTCACGGTATCAGGTATAGGATCGGCTTCAGTACCCACATTTGAAATGCCCACCCAGGTAAAAATGGCGGGTAAGAAAGAAGCGATGATAGCACCCACACCAATAAAAAAACTTTGCATGGCAAAACCTGTGGTGCGTTGAGAAAAAAACAACATATCGCCCACAAAAGCACGGAAGGGTTCCATGCTGATATTAATGGAGGCATCCATAATCCAGAGCACACCAACAGCCATCCAAAGTGCTGCTGAGTTTGGCATCATGATTAAAGCAAAAGATGCGAGTAAGGCACCAATAGCAAAAAAGGGTCTTCTTCGGCCCCATTTGGCATGCCAGGTGCGGTCACTATAATAACCCACAATAGGCTGAACAAGCAAACCGGTTACCGGTGCAGCCAGCCAGTAAAAGGCCAGGTTTTTGGTATCGGCACCAAGTGTTTCAAAAATGCGGCTGGTGTTAGCGTTTTGCAAGGCAAAGCCAAATTGAATGCCCAGAAATCCAAAACTCATGTTCCAGATTTGCCAGAAACTTAAACGCGGCTTATGTCCTGAAAGGTTAGGGGTAGAATTACTCATAGAAATAAAATAGCTTCATGCAAGTAAATCAATTTTCTGTAGCGATGAAATGGCTACATTTAAAACCTCATAAAATCAATTACCATGATGCGGACCATATCGCTCAAAAAAATGCTGGTGCTTAGTTCTCTTTGCTTATTTCTGCAATGTTCAGCAATTAAACAGGAAGAGTATGCGACTGAAATACTGAAAATATCAGCCAAAAAATTTGAATGGATGATTAATCAGCGACTCGATTTATTGAGTAATGTTTTGCATGAGCAGCTGATTTACATACACTCTAACGGATTAACAGAAAGCAAGCAAGATGTATTAGATAACATCAGTTCTGGAAAGCTGAAGCTGGAAAGTGTAACAGTAAAAGAGGAATCAGTAAGAGTTATTGATGACCTTGCGATTATTACGGGTAAAGGAAATTTTACCGGGATTATAGATGGAAACAGCTTTGATGTTGAACTGCTTTATACCGAGGTATATGTTGCAGTTGGGGCTAAATGGCTGCTCTTACAGCGCCATGCAAATCGTTTACAATAATCTAAAATCAAACTAATTTCCTTTCGTGTAAAT
>DAOLDI010000428.1:0-2857 GCA_035327445.1 Cyclobacteriaceae bacterium
GTAAAACTCACGGCCCAATGCGTAGCCCGATCTTCTGATGTTGATTATGCCTGCTTGTTGTGTGCTAAAATTTCCACCTCTTTTAGTATAGAAGGCAAGCACACCATTGGCACCTTGCACACCAAATATGGCAGCTTCAGCGCCAGTGAAAAGATCTATACTTTCAATTTCATAGGCTGGTATGGCATCAAGCAAGCTGATATCTACCGGCATATTGTCAAGCAGAATCAAAGGCGTAGTGCCTGAAGAAATGGAACCTTGCCCGCGAATTTCTATTGTATAACCCGGGGGATTTGGCAAAATCCTAACACCGGCCATTCTGCCCTGAATTATCATGAGCGGGTGCAGGGCATATTCGGCACCGGGTATATCTGCTGTTTTGATGCTTCTGGAAGCACCCTGGTAAATTTTTCTTTCCTGCGATTCTTCTATGCGCTGGGCGCGAATGCGCACCTCATCTAAAATCTGTGCATCAGGATCAAAATTATAGGCAGCTTCAATATTTCTGCGCTCCATACTTCTTCTGGCAAACACTTCATCAAAATCACTTTCAAAAATGATATCATTGAAAATGCCGGCACCTGCAGGCGCAGCCACATCTGGTTCAAGTTCAAACTTCACCCATTTCTTGCCTTTGCTGTTTGTGCCTTGCAGCACAACTTCGGTAGTGTCAAAAAACACCAGGTCGTTTAAAATAAACATACCGTTCTTACCTGTTTTGGCAAAGGCAGCATCACCATCTTTATTGAAGTATGAAACTTTGCCATTGTCAATTGGCTTCTTACTAACATCATCAATCAGTTTACCTAATATGTTGGGCCCGCGTTCAATATAATATTCAGGTTGTTCATAGTTTCCTGTTGTTATTTCTTGCCAGTTAAATCTTGACCAACCCTGGGTGAGTAATAAGTTGTCTAGTGCTTCTAACCTGTCGGCATTGTTTTCATTAAAATAATAGCCGGGGTTTTCTATATAACCCTTAAGCTCTGAACTAAACTGTAAGTATTGTACGATGTTGGCATTGGCATCCTCTTCTTTGACTTCATTTCTGTCTATGGCAGATAATGATAGAAAAGCTTTTACCGGCTTGCCTTCAGCATCTGTAACTGCCAGGTTAACGGAAGTTTTTTCTCTGTTGCTAAACACAGCCTTATTAGTGCTTGCTGCTATATTCAATTTTCTTGCACCATCTAAAAATATCAGGCGTTCATTCAAGGGCTTACCATCTTTGTCTAAAATGCTGAGCTGTGTAATGCCTTGCAGTAAATTATTTTTCGGAATTCTTACAAAGGCTAATCCAGGGCTTAAATTTACTTTGGCTATATAGGCAGGGTATGATCTTGAGTTAGCAATTAAAACAACTTCTGCCTGGTCAGCCGGTAACTTTGCCTGCAGCCTAACCACAACATCTTCCTGTTCTTCCTGGTTGGTAACCGTCATTACAATACCATGATCTAAAGGTTTACTTAGGTTATATTTTTTGTCAGGATAATCTTCAAGTATTACATAGTAGCTTTCATCTTCTGCAGGTAATAGAAAAAAACTACCCATGCCAAATTGCAGACTTTGTATATCGGCAATTTTTTCTGACTTGTTGTTGTACAATACACCTTTAACTTGTTTGCCCAGCCCATCAGTACCAATAGCTTTGAAGGCCACTTTGCTTCTGATACCCTTCAGCAAATCTCCGCCTTCAGGAAAAAACTGCAGGTCAATATCATTGTTTTCTATTTGTGTTATTATTTCGGGTTGGGTGGCACTTTGTATCTGTATTTTTTTGTAAAAGAAATATGCTTCCGGGAAGTTGCGCATCCAGTGTGTGTAAGCCCTTAATACATAACTGCCATTATCCAAAAAGCCGGGCAATTCAATTTCACCATAGCTAAGGCCTTCATTTATGTAGAGTTTTTTCTCTGCCACAATTTGCTGGCCCGCATCAATGAGTTGTACATAAAGTGTTTTGCTGAGTGGTGAGAGCTGATCGCTGATGCCAGCGCTGAGATAGGCTTTGAACCAGAGGGTTTCTCCGGCTGCATAAAAATGCCTGTCGGTATGCAGGTAAACTTTTTCCTGAGGAAAATCCTGTCTGAATTGCTCCAGGTTGCTGACGATTTTGTTGATGAGCTCATCTGAATTGATAAAAGCAGAAAAAACAATAAAAATGAGCAGGGCAGGGAAAAAGTAAAGTATTTTCTTCATCTCAGGTTTTTCTTTCTATAAACGTTTTAACAGCAATAAGTTTTACTTATTTGACGAAAAGCCCGCAAAAAAAGTTTTTTTTAACCTTAATTAACAATTAATGCTCAAGTATTGGTGCTGCTGATCATGAATGCGATTAGCTGTAATTTTTCTTGAATCTGAACGCGGCAGGTGTTAATTTTATTGACCATGCAGAAATTGATGATTAGAAATGGAATATTATTTATAATGGCTTGTTTAGTGCTGTCTTGTTCAAAAGAAAGCACATCAGAAACAGCGACAATTGATGTAAAATTTACTGATACCATTTATTTTGAGATTGATTCTGTTACAACAAAATTTTCTCAGGCTAATTATTGGAAATCACAAAGTGATTCTTTGGAGTACCTTGTGCTTTTTAATTCGCGCTTGCCGGCCATTCAATTTTATAATTGGAAGACAACACAATTAGATTTTAAAATACACTTGGCCAAAGAGGGCCCCAACGGTATACCAAACCCAAGCGCTGTATATGTGCAATCATTAGATAGTATTTTTGTAGTATCAGCATACCAATACAGACTTTTTCAAATTAACGGAACTGGCGAGGTGCTTAATACCATTTCATTACTACCCTTAGATGTGGTATTTGAAGCCAACGGTACCAAGCCAACAAGAA
>DAOLDI010000429.1:0-2854 GCA_035327445.1 Cyclobacteriaceae bacterium
AATATCTCAAGTCTGCATATCTTTGCAGCCCCTCTGTAAAAGCGGGTAAACAATTTAAAAAGCATGAAAAGGACATACCAACCCTCAAAAAGAAAGAGAAAAAATAAGCACGGTTTCCGGGAACGCATGTCAACCCACAATGGCAGAAGGGTTTTAGCCAGCCGCAGAAAAAAAGGCAGGCATAAGCTAACAGTCTCTGACGAGAAGACCTTAAAGCACAAATAATCCCCTTCCTTGGAACTGAAGCCCGGGAGGTGGAATAACTCCAATTCATGGGAAAATTCAGTCTCCATAAATCATCTCTTTTAAGTAAGAAGAAAAATATTCAGGAGCTCTTTAACAAGGGCTCCTCTTTTACTTTATACCCATTGAGGGTCTATTATTTGGCTGTGCCAGATGAAGAAAAGACTCAGGTACTTTTTACGGTAGCAAAGAAAAACTTCAAAAAAGCGGTAGATAGAAACAGGATAAAGCGCCTTATGCGTGAAGCTTACCGCTTGAATAGATATGAATTCGAGATTCCTCAAAAACTTCACATTGCCTATATTTACATTGGTAATGAAATTTTACCATTCCAAATAATTGAAGCCAAACTCAAGGCAACACTTAAGAAATTGATGAAAGATGCGGCATCTGTATAAAATATTAGCACTATTGATTATAGGTATCTCGTTGGCTTTTGCCTTGCCTTCAGATAAATACTTCGACATTGCCAAGAGCCTCGACATTTTTGCTACCCTGTTCAAAGAAGTAAATCTGCACTATGTCGATGAGATAGATCCAAAATCAATGATTCGAGTAGGAATTGATGCTATGCTTGAGTCATTGGATCCTTATACAAACTACATCGCAGAAGAAGAAGTTGAATCATTCAGGTCCGCTACAACAGGTCAATATGCTGGCATTGGAGCCATGATTGGCAGAATTGGTAACAGGGTTTTAGTGACCCATCCTTATGAAGATATGCCGGCCAATAAATATGGGTTAAAAGTTGGCGATGAAATTATAGAAGTAAATGGAGTTAATGTTAAGGGAAAATCTCCGCAAGAAATCAGCACATACTTAAAAGGTAACGCCAAGACAGAAGTTATTGTAAAGGTAAATCGATTTGGCGAAGCTAATCCTGTTGTTATTAACATCAGAAGAGAAAAAATTTCGGTTAAAAATGTGAGTTACTATGGTCTGATAGATGCGGGTATTGGATATATTAAGTTAGATGATTTTACACCAGGTGCTGGTAAAGAAGTTCATGAAGCATTGAATAAATTGAAGTCTGCTGGAGCTAATTCAATTATCCTCGATTTACGGGAAAACCCAGGAGGTATGCTACAAGAAGCAGTTAATGTGGTAAACGTTTTTATACCAAAAGGCAAAGAGGTTGTTTCTACTAAAGGCAAACAAACCGATTGGAACAAAGCTTATTATACACTCAATGCACCAGCAGACACACAAATTCCATTAGCTATTTTAATTGGTCCGGTGAGTGCTTCTGCCTCTGAAATTGTGGCGGGCGCGCTACAGGATTATGACAGAGCAGTACTTATTGGTAAAACAACCTTTGGGAAAGGTCTTGTGCAAACAACAAGGCCCCTTACCTATAACGGTCAACTAAAAGTCACCACAGCAAAGTACTTCATACCTAGCGGCAGGTGTATTCAATCACTTGATTATAAGCAAAGAGACGTTAATGGTAATGCAACTAAACAAACAGATTCGCTTCGTGTAGCTTTCAAAACAAAGAATGGAAGAAAAGTATTTGATGGAAGCGGAATTGAACCTGATTTAAAAACTGAAGATGAGTCTTTAGCATCTATAACACTTGCCTTGCTAAGTCAGGGACTCATATTTGACTTTGCAACTGAATATTATTATACCAATAAAGAGACTGAATATAAAACCTTCAATTTTACAGATGAGCATTACAATTATTTTGTAAACTGGGTAAAGAACAAAAACTTCAGTTATAAAAGCGCAACAGAGTTAGAGCTCGAAAAAATCATGAGCACTGCAAAAGACGATAAAAGTTATGCAGATCTAACGGTAACTATTGATTTGTTTAAAGAGCAAGTTGAAAAGGCCAAAAAAGAAGATTTTACCCGATTCAAATCACAGATAATTTCATTCCTTAAGCCAGAAATAGCTTTCAGATATAATTTGGTAAAGGGACAATTGCAAGAAACCTTTGCAAATGATATTGATATTGTTCAAGCAAATAAGGTTCTCAACTCTTCAAATGAGTTAAAGCTCATCCTTACAAAAAAATAATGGCACTCATTTTAAGTATTGAGTCTTCACTTGATGTGGGATCAGTAGCACTGCATAATCAAGGAACTCTCATAGACATAACACATTTAGGTGAACCCAGGCAACATGCATCAAGCTTAGCGCCAGAAATTAAGAAATTGCTGCTTAAACAAAATATTAAGTTTGATCAGTTAGATGCCTTTGCAGTAGCAATGGGCCCGGGTTCATACACGGGTTTAAGAATAGGCGTTTCAATTACAAAGGCATTATGCTATGCATTATCAAAACCTTTAATCGCCATAAATACCCTTGATATAATGGCCTTTGCAGCAATTAACCAGTACAATGAAAAAATATTGTACTGTCCATTAATTGATGCCAGAAGAATGGAAGTCTATTTTAAACTTGTTGATTTCGAACTCGCTGAAATAATCCCAACAACTGCACAAGTAATTGACGCTGATTTTTTAGCAGATGTACTGACAAATAGAGAAGTTTATTTTTTTGGAGATGGGTCATCAAAAGTGAGAAAGGTTGTACAGAATAATAAGGCAAAGTATGCAGACAATATTATGCCCGATGCAGATTCGCTGGGCGAACTTGCATATGA
>DAOLDI010000430.1:0-2845 GCA_035327445.1 Cyclobacteriaceae bacterium
TCAGCAGAAGTTATTATAGGTAAGCTCAATGTTTTATCTGATGATGCTAAAATTGAAGACTTCTTGGTAGCCTCCTCAGTATGATAATCAGTTTTCAATGCTTCAGATTCATCCTTTAGGGCTAATTGATTTTCATTTTGTTGTGCGGAAGATTCATTTGCTTTGAATGTAGTTTCATTTTCAGAGCCCGCATCAGCAGCAATTATAGTAGATTCTGCAATACCAGAATTACCTGGCTCTTGTTGCTGCATTAAACGAAAAACTGCTACTCCGCCAATGCCGAGTGCAAATACCAGTGAAGCTGCCGCTAACAACTGGTACATGAGCAGTCTTTTCTTCATACGGCCAGTGCCAGCCTTGTGTAGTTCAAGCTCAATGTTAGTCCATACCTTTTCTGAAGCCGGCCATTCGGCACCTTCAAATGCGTCTTTCCATTGCGCTTCAAATTTTTTCTTATTTGCCTCTTCCATATAATGTTTCGGCTTCCCGGTTTAAACTTTTCTGTAATAATTGTCTTGCTCTGGCATACTGCGATTTTGAAGTACCCTCGCTTATGTTCAGCATTTCTGCTATCTCTTTGTGTGTATAACCTTCAATGGCATACATGTTAAATATTACCCTGCATCCTTCAGGCAAGGCCTGTACCATGCTTAATAATTCACTCAGGTGAAAACTACTAAGGCTTATCTCTTCCGCCTCATGCAAGCCAGCGTTTTCTACATCATGCATGGGCAGCATGTAGAGTTTCTTTCTTTTTGCATTTAAGGCAGTATTAACCATAATTCTGGTCATCCATGTACTTATTAAGGCCTCTCCCCTGAAATCTTTGATGTATTTAAAAATCCTGATAAAACCTTCCTGCAAAATGTCTTCCGCTTCCTGCGTTGAACTGGCATAGCGCATGCATATCACCATCATTCTACCGGCAAACTGCTGGTATAGCTTTTTCTGCGAGGAGCCGTCTTGCTTTTTACAGCCCTCAATGATTGCGAAATCCTGTTTTGACAAAGGTTTCAGGTTAGCCGAGCACAAATTTGACACTATTAATACGAAAAGGGTTGGAATTCGGTAAGCCAAACTTTAAAATTAAAGTTGATTATGAAAAATAAGCTTTTTAATGCCCTTTTACTCTTGCTGATGGCCAGCGTGCCGGCAAGCTATTACAGTGGAACTGATATAAACAGCAAGCATCTGAGGCTGCAAGACTGGACCTACGAACCGGAGATACGCACCGTATTGTTGAGGCCCGACCAAAACGTGGAGGTTAACTTACAGCCTTCTGTAACTGCACTTGACAATTACAACATGGTACTGGCTTTTGATGATTTACGAAATCAAAATCAGTTCTATAATGCGAAGCTCATTCACTGTAATTACGACTGGACTAAATCAACTTTACTTGATCTTGATTTTTTAGATGCCTTCAACGAGTTCCCCATTAACAATTTTGATTACTCTATTGACACAGCCATTCCTTATGTTCATTATACCTTTCAGGTACCCAGAGTAAAATTACCGGGCAATTATGTATTGCTTGTATACAGAGGATCGAATCAACAAGATATTATTCTGACAAAGCGCTTCAGTGTATTTCAGAATGAGGTAAACTTTATTCCGGAGAGCAGTTTGGTAGGGCCAGGAGCTTTTGCGCAAATCAATCAGCAAATCAATTTCACCATCAGGTACAGAAATTATGAGCTGGTAAATCCAATGGATAATGTTTGGGTAGTGATAAGACAAAACCAGCGTTGGGATAATGTAGTAAGCGGCCTAAAACCCAACTTTGTGAGAGAAGGTGTAAGAGAATTAGAATACCGCTTTTTTGATAAGAGTCTATTTACCGCAGGCAATGAGTTCAGATTTTTTGATATAAGATCCTTGAGATTTCCCGGTCAGAATATCTATACAATAGACAGGCAGCACGATCCAGTGATTGCCAAATTAGGTACCGATATTAACCGCAGCACCCAGCGCTATGCACAATACCTTGACCTTAACGGAAATTTTGTAGTCGAGAATGCTGATTTTGGAGATGGTGCGCGTAGGTCAGATTACCTCTTTGTTAGATTTAATTTACCCAGCAAACCAATAGACGGCAAAGTTTATGTAATGGGCGCTTATAATGCCTGGAATAAGACCATCGAAAATGAAATGTATTATGACAATAGCAATCAAGCTTATACAGCCGATTTGCTTTTGAAACAAGGCTGGTACGACTATACCTACCACGTAGAGTCGCAAAGCTTGCCGGCACACTTCTTTGAAGGTAGTTTTTTTGAAACAGAAAATTGGTATGAGATAATGGTTTACTACAGACCATTTAAACCTAATGCGGACTTGTTAATTGGTTATTTCACTTTGGGCTTGAATCCAAGCGCACCCAGAAGAAATTAAGCAAAGTTAAGTTCCTGGTAAATCATGCGCTTCACGGGCTCATTTTGGGCTATGTCTAGCATACCAAAGCCTTTGTGAGAGAAGTACCCGAGGCCACATTCAAAGATGAACTGCTGCACTTCTGGTGCTGCAAAAAGTTTAAATGGAAAAGTATATCCGCGAACTTCATACCGAACATCCTGATCAAAGAGCGGATATATGCGCGCAAATTTTTTGTTGGACTGCTGCAGCCGGTTGATGTAATCCATGTCGGGCATCACCTGGAATTTGTAGAATGATGCCAGCTGTTCGGTGGTATATCTACCCGTCTTCTCCATACGGGCAATGGTAGAGTCATAAAGCAGGTCAGAGAACTCATCCGCATCGGGCATCATAAATTTTTTAGCCTTATCGTCATTAAAATCTGGCGGTATTAACACGATTGGAGATAAGCACAAAAACTTCATCTCCT
>DAOLDI010000431.1:0-2845 GCA_035327445.1 Cyclobacteriaceae bacterium
AAAACTTTTTCAATACCTTTTTTTGCCTCTTGCTCCTGAATGTACAGGCTGTCAAGCCCTTGTTTAATCAGGCGTAAGCTATCTGTTTCTTGTGCGTAAAGTTTTAAGATAGAAAAACTCAGTAGAATAAACAGCGAAATAATTCTCATTGCTCAAAAAATCCTTTTTCAATTAAACTCAGCTGTTACACAAAAATTGTGCAAGCGCAACAATAAGAAATTTTGTCAGTATTACCCGAAAGAATTTGATATAATTTGTCTTGGTGCAGATGCAGCGCTTATAAAGCAATTTTTTTCATCTCTTTTTTTAAGAGATAATCTTAAGGCAGCAACAAAAAAAGCACAGACAAAGCCTGTGCTTTTTTGTTGAATTACAAAAATTTATTCCTGCCAATCGAAAACTCTTTCTGCCAAGTGATCGCTGAGTTTCAAATGCTCAACCCCGTCCTTCAGCCAATCTGGCGCAGCTTCTCCTTTCAGGTGATGATCAAAGAATTCCATCATGCGTTGCGCATAATCTTTTCTGTTTTCCAGTTTTGATAACCCGTGGTTCTCACCTTTGTACTGAACCATGATCACCGGCTTCTTCAATCTGCGCAAAGCATTGTAATATTCAATGCCTTGGGTGAAATCAACCGCGCCATCTTTGTCATTGTGTAACATCAATAAAGGTGTTTTTACATTCTTTACATGATACACCGGTGAGTTGCGCAGGTACGAGTCCCAGTTTTCCCAGGGCGCACCTTTGAACCTGCCTTGCGATGCTTCAAAGATCGACATGTTGCCACCGCCTGTGTTCCAGTAAATTAAATCGTACATAGAAACCATGTTGGTTAATGGCGCACCGGCTGCCGCTGCCTTGAACATATCTGTTTGGGTAATGAGGAAAGAAGTTTGATAACCTCCCCATGAATGCCCGTGCAAGCCCATGCGGTTTTCATCAATTACCCCGGTTTTTATGGCGGCTTTTACGCCTGGTATTACACACCATACGGCCGACATGCCCGGATCATCCATGGTATAAACTATGTCTGGAATAAATACCGCATAACCATTGCTGGTATAAACATTAGGGTTCCATCCTGTTCCTGAAAATCCGGGGCTGCTATAACTGTGCAGGGTTTGCGAAAGCTTCTCGTAGTAGTAAATGATGGTTGGATATTTTTGTCCTTTCACATAACCTGCAGGCAAGAATAAGGCGCCTTGTAAAGTGTCGCCTTTATCAGATACATAATCTACCAGTTGTGCGCCTGCCGACCATGCATACTTGTTGGCATCAGGTGCGTTTTTGCTTACTTGTTTTTCATTTCTCAGTTGTGCATCGGCAGTGAAAAATTCTGTTGGCGAATTAAATTGTTCTCTGCTGAACAGGTATACCTCTGCTTTTTTGGCTTTGCTTAAACGGTTGATGTTGGCATCTTCCCAAAGCAAAACTTTGGCTCCTGCATTCAAGGTATTTTTACCCGGATCAATGCGCACTATGCCACTCTTTTTGTTCCACTCACCATACGTGCGGAAATACTGTGGCTTTTTCAGGTCAATACCTTTTTCATCCGGATCTAAAACAAATCTGTTCTGATACCTGATCTTTTCTTTCTTACCGTTTTGCGTAAGGTTGATGGCTGCCTCGCGCGCGTTTAAAGGTATTTGCCAAACATCCCACAAATCACGAATCAGCACATAGCGATTATCACTGCTCCAACCTATTGAAGGTGTTAAAGGTTTTTCTACATTATGATCATCTTCGGTATTCACAAAAGAAGTTCTCACCCTATCAGTAATGTTGCTGCTTTGCTTACTTAATATGTCATATACAAAATAGTGGCCATCCATGCCGTATAAAAATTTTGTTCCATCAGGTGATGGCCTGGGGCTCGACCAGAAATTTGGCAAGTACATTTTTTCGAACACTTTTGTTCTTGCACCGGTGTTAAGATCAACCACATAAATATCCGTATACGATTGTCCGTCTAAAGCATTGTCAAATTCATATGCGCTGTTGTCTTGTGCTATGGCAAAACGATGCCTGGGCATAGGGTTTATGCTTTTGAGTGTGCCATCATTAAGCTGTATAAATTTTTTACTTGCCAGCACGTACATGCCCAGATAAGAAAAATTCTTATCCATATTTTCTTGTCTTTGCTGGCGAGATTGCAAACGGGTATCCTGCCAATGCCAGATGGTCATATCCGGCTTAAGGGTATCGCCTTTTGCTTCCGGTTTCTTTGTGTCCAGTTTCGCGATGGCTTTTTGTAAATCGCTGATGGATTTAATGGCCGTATCGGCCATGATCTTTTTTAGCTTCTCCGCATCAACCCTGGCCAATGAGTCTTTGTTGAGTTCAGCCTTGGGCTTGTCTTCTTTTTTAACCAGGCTCAGTTCATGCACACCAAAAAGCAGGCGTGTTAAATCTTCAGTCCACATGGGGCTGCGGTTGGGGCTAATGGTCATGTCTTTCGGAAAACCGAGAGAATCTTTGGCCGGCTCATACAAGGTGATGTTGGGCGCAGCAGCATTCAATTGCTTTACACCAATTACACTGCCCAGGTCTTGCTTGTATTTTTTATCTTTCTTCATCTTCAGTGCGGCAAAGCCATCTCCTTCTTCTGTCCAGTTAATAGATTGGTAGCGGGCTTTGTCATTGTCAATTACCCGTGTTTGTTGTGTGGCTAAAGTATACACATGAATGCCGTTGCCCGCCTGATTGGCCGCATCAATGGCATAGGCCATGTAATTGCCTTGCTTGTTGAAAGCAAACTGAGCAACATTGCCAATGTTCTGGCTTTTGCCACTGCTTAGTTCTACCAATAATAAATCTGCTCCTCGGGCATCATCTGGTCTGCTGG
>DAOLDI010000432.1:0-2832 GCA_035327445.1 Cyclobacteriaceae bacterium
AGATGTGATTCTTGACCGTGACAGAAGAGAGAGTATTGAAATTCAAATTGACAATCACCGTAATTTAAGATTAGGCAAAACGTATCGCATTGAAGACAGGGAAACTCCTGGCGGACCTTTAATTGCCGAACTATTTACCCAAAGATTATTAAGTAATGACAGGGTGCTTTGTTTTATCAGGCCATATAGTACACACCGCACTTCAGAAGGTTATTTGTATATTAAAGATGGAGATGTGCCCATGTTCATCACCAATGTAGATATCATTCCTAAATCTACCATTCAAAAAGTTTCTATACTCAGAGAAGGGCAAGACTGGACAAGCAATTTGCAGATAAGGCCGGGAGAAATTATTGATGTTAAACTGGAAGGTCAGAGCTTGACACGCGGTAGATTTGTTTTTGAAGATCTGGAAGATATCAGCAGCGACACTTTAACACGTAGTGATAATATCGCCAATTACAGGCTCAGAGTTCCGCTTAGAATTTCAAAACGTACAGTTGAAATTTTTAACCGATCAGAGAAATCCGGTTTCCAATTATTGGTGCGTGAATACCAGCGTCCTCGCCCGCTTGATTTCATTTATTTGAATTATGGCGAAGGACCAAAACCAGTGAACTCCTTAGATCAACCTGTGCTTTATCCGCAAACCATTAAAGACCTTGTGATAAGTTATGATGCCAATAAAATTGATCGGGATGAATTGCTGTATGGCCGGCAATATGTGCGGGTAAGGGTAAGAATTGAATCTAATACCGGACAATTGCTTGAAATGGCCGACCTTGGTGTGTTTACTTATTGTCCGGGTGAGGCTTCACCACGCCATGCTTTTTACAGAGAAGCAGGCTGCCGGCTGGATGATTTGAGAATCAATAATTTTCTATCAAGAAAAACACATGGCCTTAATGAATGGTCAAAAATTGAAGTGATTATAGAGCATGATAAAGAAAGACATGAGAACCTGGGGTATTCTCAACGCATTACCTTGTACAATCAACGCCTGGCAAGCTTTGATGTAGATGTTTCGTTTCCGGCAGGTTTAATCATTGCGCGGGTAGGAGAGAAAGGTTTTCCCGGACTGGGTGGTGTAAGCCTTGCCATGATGGGACAATTCAGTTTTTATAAACCCGGTGAAATACAGCGATTAAAACCTTATAAAATTGGTGCCGGATTTCTGGCGCAGAATGCATTTAATTTTAATGCAGATATTGATGCCCGAGACCTTGGCATCGTAGTCATTGGATCAGTTTTTCCGATACAAAGAACAAATAAATTAAGCTTCCCCCTTTATGCGGGTTTTGGCTATTTTATGAATGCAGAAAAATTCTTCTTCCTCATCGGGCCGGGAATTCGCGTGCAGTTCTAGTAAACTTATTCGCTGTCTTTGATCACAATTTTCTCCATCACATCGCCCTGACGAATCGCATCAATCACGTCTAAACCTTCATATACTTTTCCAAATACAGTATGATTGCGGTCGAGGTGGGCAGTGTTTTGCCTGCTATGACAAATGAAGAACTGAGAGCCGCCTGTATTTCTGCCGGCATGTGCCATAGATAACACGCCTCTATCGTGGTATTGATTTTCCCCGTCTAATTCACAATTAATAGTGTAGCCTGGTCCACCATTGCCAATGCCATTGGGACAACCGCCTTGAATCACAAAGTTGGGTATAACACGATGAAAAGTAAGACCATCATAAAAACCTTTCTCTGCCAGGTCAATAAAATTCTTAACGGTATTAGGCGCGTCTTGCTCAAAAAATTTGATTTTCATTACGCCTTTGGCTGTGTGTATTTCTGCTGTCTTCATATATGCGGCAATATACCAGGTTCTTGTTGGAATAAAGCAGAAAATTTTATTTTGAATCTATAGTTAAAATCTTAATTTAGTAGAGCAAAGATGAAACTCTCAAATCATGGGCACATCTCGAAGTAAATTTGGTATTCCTATTAAGTTAAGTACAGTTATGCTGGCGCTTATTGTACTGGCCTGCACTAAAGACGATGACTCAATTTTATTTCCTGAAACCGGCTTTTACGGAGAAAATATCCTGGATAAATCGAAAACAGAAATTTTTGTCCGAGAAAACAGCATGCAGGTGCTTGTACCTAAGGGAGCTCAATTTAAAGCAGAGATTAAAGGACTGGATACTTCAATGGAAGGACTTATGCCAACAGGAATATGGTATATTGAAGTAGTGAGTGTGAATAACTGGGCGATTGAAACTTTTAATGAGCATAATTTTACCCAAACATTTACAGTAATTGATGCTGGATTAACCAGCGACCTAAGAATTTTTCTCGATAAAGGCAGATACGACATTAACTATTTTGAAGGCGGAAGCACAAATCCAACTTTCACAAAGACTATTACGGTAGATTACTAAGTGCAACTTCTGGTCATAACGATAAGGCATCTTGCTTTTTAACTAAAGGGGCTTGTCAGCCGGCACAGCCAAATTACTAAAGTGTTCCAACTGTTACTCTCAGCTCAAAACTAAATAAGGCTTACATTCGTCTGTAACCTAAAGCATTTAGCTAAGTATACACTGCATGATGCAACTTTCGGGCTTGCGCACTGTCTTTGTTATCAAACTGTAAATCATATTTTCTCATGTTTAAGCATTACATCACCCTCATTTACCGCAACATACTCAGGGCCAAGAGTTATTTCCTGATAAACCTTGTCGGACTTTCCACGGGCCTTGCCTGCACCTTACTGATTTACCTTTGGGTAAGGGATGAGCTGCGCATGGATAAATTCCATGAAAAAGACGCCCGGCTTTTCCAGGTGATGGAGCATCAGCAGTATGCAGAAGAAATCATGACC
>DAOLDI010000433.1:0-2831 GCA_035327445.1 Cyclobacteriaceae bacterium
TAAAGAAAAAAACATAATACCTAAGTATTTGTGCTTTGATATCCCCGATGCCTTTGTATTGGGTTACGGCTTAGATTATGATGGCTATGGCCGAAACCTGCGGGATATCTACCAGGTAGCAGAATAAATCAATTTACTATATTCGTTTTTCAAATTTAATCGTCATGCTTAACATCGTACTCTTCGGCCCTCCGGGTGCAGGCAAAGGAACCCAAAGCGAAAAAATCATCAGCAAATACAACCTAACACACATATCTACCGGAGATTTATTCAGGAAACATCTTTCTGAAGGCACCGAACTTGGCAAACTGGCGCAAACCTTTATGGATGCCGGCAACCTGGTGCCCGACAAAGTGGTGATTGATATGGTAGATGATAAAATCAAAAACGCAGGAAATATTAAAGGAATTATTTTCGATGGCTTTCCGCGTACTGTAAAACAAGCCGAAGCTTTGGACGAATTACTTACCAGCAAAAACACAGGTATTGCAGTGATGATTGCCCTGGATGTACCCAAAGATGAACTGGTAAATCGTTTGATGGAAAGAGGTAAAACTTCTGGCCGCACGGATGACCAGGATGAAGAAAAAATAAATCACCGCATCAATGTGTATATGAATGAGACTGTACCCGTTGCTGAGTACTATGAATCACAAGGTAAATTCAGTCGCGTGCATGGTGTTGGCAGCATTGATGAAATCTTCAATAACATTTGTAGTGTAATTGATCAGCACAACTAATATTTTAAATTCATAAATTCCAAAAACCAAATCACAAATTCCAAAAAGAAAGCGAGCTAATAAGTTTTTGAATTTTAGAATTTGTGATTTGGAATTTCACCCAATATGTCTTCTCCCAACTTCATCGATCATGTTAAATTTTGCTCACGCTCAGGTGCTGGCGGAGCAGGCGCAGTGCATTTCAGAAGAGAAAAGTATGTGCCCAAAGGCGGGCCAGATGGTGGCAATGGTGGCAGGGGTGGTCATATCATTTTAAAAGGCAATGCACAGCTTTGGACCCTGCTGCACCTGAAATACAGAAAACATGTAATTGCCGAACCTGGAGTTGCAGGTTCAGAACAAAACTCCACCGGTGCCGATGGCAAAGATGTCATTCTCGAAGTACCCCTCGGCACAGTTGCCCGTAAGTCAGAGAGCAATGAATTGATTTGTGAAATAACAGAAGATGGTCAGGAGATCATTCTTACCAAAGGTGGTCGTGGTGGTTTAGGCAATTCTGCTTTTGCTACCCCTACCAATCAGGCACCGCGCCATGCGCAGCCGGGCGAACCGGGCATTGAAGAGTGGATTATCCTGGAATTAAAATTATTGGCCGATGTAGGTCTGGTGGGATTTCCGAATGCAGGTAAATCAACATTACTCTCGGTAGTTTCTGCGGCCAAGCCCAAAATTGCCGATTACGCTTTCACCACGCTTACGCCCAACCTGGGAGTTGTGTCTTACAGAGATGATAAATCATTTGTAATGGCCGATATCCCCGGCATAATTGAAGGCGCAGCCGAAGGCAAAGGACTTGGCCTGAGGTTTTTAAGACATATCGAAAGAAATTCTTTATTGCTATTCCTCGTTCCGGCTGATGCCAAAGACCTGAAACAAGAGTATGAAATTTTGCTGAGAGAATTGAAAAAATACAATCCCGAATTGCTGGATAAAAAAAGATTATTGGCCATTTCAAAATCTGATATGCTGGATGAAGAATTGATTCGGCAGATGAAACAAGAACTTCCAACAGATGTGCCCTATGTATTTATCTCTTCCATTACCCAGCAAGGCATTACCGAGTTAAAGGATTTGATCTGGCAACACCTGCATCGCAAGTAATGTCAAATTGGCACAAAAAGCCCTTTGGCAGCATAATTGACAACCAAGGGCAAAAGTTTAATAGAATTTTTCAGTTATGAAAGAGAGCCCGGAAGAAGCACAAAACACAGCAAAAGATAACGATAAGGCAGAAATTCAAGAGGAAACAATGGAGCAGGAAGCCAGCAGCGAATTGGAGCAGGAAGTAGTAAATACAACTGAGGCCGATGATGCGGGACTGAAAAAATTGCAGGATGAACTGGCCGACATGAAAGACAAATACCTGAGGCTTTATTCTGAATTCGATAATTTCAGAAGAAGAACAGCCCGCGAGAAATTAGATCTAATTCAAAACGCCAATGAAAAACTGGTAACAGCATTATTACCGGTTATGGATGATTTTGAAAGAGCAGAAAAATCTTTTCAGAACCTTTCTGCCCAAGATCAGGAGGGCATACAGCTGATTCAGAACAAATTCAAAAAAATACTGGAACAATACGGTGTTAAAGCTATGGAAATTGAACATGCTGCTGCTTTTGATCCAGATTTCCACGAAGCCATTACCCAATTACCCACCGAAGATGAAAAACTAAAAGGCAAAGTAGTTGATGTAGTGGAAAAGGGTTACATGCTGCATGAAAAAGTAGTGCGTTTTGCCAAAGTAGTTATTGGCGCCTGATGCTGCAGCATAATACCATAAGCAACTGATTATGAGCAAAAGAGATTATTACGAAATATTAGGTGTTGATCGCAATGCAAGCGCAGATGAGATAAAAAAAGCTTATCGCAAAATTGCCATTCAATATCACCCTGATAAAAATCCCGACAACAAAGAGGCAGAAGAGAAATTCAAAGAAGCTGCAGAAGCCTATGAAGTATTGAGCAATGCCGAGAAGCGCGCACAGTACGATCGCTTTGGTCATGCACGCGGCAACGGTGGTTTTGGTGGTGGCGGCATGAGCATGGATGACATCTTCTCTCAGTTTGGAGATATTTTCGGTGGGGGTAGCC
>DAOLDI010000434.1:0-2822 GCA_035327445.1 Cyclobacteriaceae bacterium
ATTTCCTGTTTCAGCTGGTGCATATCCTTTGCCCTTAACGGTAACTACGTGCAGAATTTTAGGGCCTTTAATTTTTTTGAGATCCTCTAAAACACTTGCAAGGTGGTTAACATCGTGGCCATCAACCGGACCAAAGTAGCGCAGGTTTAATGATTCAAAGAAATTGCTCTGGCTTAGCATCATCGATTTAATACCATGCTCAACTTTAGCAACAATTTCCTGTGCATTTTTTCCAAAGTGCGAAATCTTACCTAAAAGATTCCATACTTCATCTTTTAGTTTGTTGTATGCTCTGGAGGTGGTGATATCTGTAAGATACTCTTTCAGTGCCCCAACATTGGGGTCGATGGACATACAGTTATCATTCAGGATAATAAGAACATTACTGTCTGAAACGCCCGCGTGATTCATGCCTTCAAATGCAATACCTCCTGTCATGGCGCCATCACCAATAATGGCGATGTGCTGCTTATCGTCATTACCTAAATATTTGGAAGCAACTGCCATACCCAGGGCAGCAGAAACTGAAGTTGAAGAATGGCCAACGCCAAAAGCATCGAACTCACTTTCCTTTCTTTTGGGGAATCCGGAGATACCACCATAAACACGGTTGGTGTGAAACACATCTCTTCTGCCCGTTAAAATTTTGTGACCATAAGCCTGGTGCCCAACATCCCAAACAAGCTGATCGTACGGAGCATTAAATACTTTGTGCAAAGCAACGGTTAGCTCAACTACTCCCAGGCTGGCGCCAAAATGCCCACCATAAACAGAGACAATATCAACTATGTATTGTCTTAGCTCCTGGCATAATTGTACCATTTGTGCTTCGTCCAGGCTTTTTAGGTCTTGTGGGCCGTTGATTTGTGCAAGCAGTTTTCCGGGTTGAATGAGCATTGAAATAGGTTTTGTTTAAGCTTTAAACAAGACTTGAAAGTAAGTGTTTAATTCGAACTGAGCAAAGTTACTGGATTTCAGCGCTTTCTATAAAAAAATCTTTTTGGGGGCCTGTCATGTTAAAACTTGAGAATGGGGTAAATTGCGATCCAAAATTTTAATGCCTTGAGTTTCGAAGTAAAATTGCCCCTTTTTGAAGGTCCTTTCGACCTGTTGTTGTTTTTCATTGAGCGCGATGAACTGGATATTTATGATATCCCCATTTCTGGCATTACCAATGATTTTCTCGAATACCTGCATCGCTTAGAAGAGCTGAACATTGAAGTAGCCAGTGAATTTATTCTGGTAGCAGCCACCCTCATGCGCATTAAATCAAAAATGTTACTTCCTCGTCCGGTAATTGATGAACAGGGTAATGAAATTGACCCGCGCGAAGAACTGGTTAAACACTTACTCGAGTATAAAAAGTATAAGTCTGTAATTGAAAGCTTCCAGAAAATGGAAGAAACTGAATTACAGAAAGAGAAGCGCGGCAACATTGTAAAAGAACTTCGCACTTTAGCAGAAAGCAGTAATGTTGAAGCTGAACTACAAGACGTTGATTTATATAAACTGCTTACCGTATTTGAAAAAGTACTTCGCAGGCATGAAGCAGAAAAAAATAAACCGCGCCACCAGGTTATTCAATATCCCTTTACGATTGAAGGCCAAAAAGATTATGTAATCAATAAAGTAAAAAGTAAGAATCGTGTAAGTTTCAATGATTTAATGGAGGACTTCCCTTCACGCATCGCACTCATTTTTAACTTCCTTGCTATACTTGATTTACTCGCTATTGGTGCCTTAGGTATTCAAGTGGGAGAGGGCTACAATAATTTTTGGATTACCAGGGGAGAAACCATTACTGAAGAGAGTACTTCCCTATAAGGTTTCCGCTTAGTCTGTAAATCTCAAGCTCAGCCAGCTTAGCTACAAACTCCACATCAAGCTTTCTGATAAGGGCAGCAGTTGTTGTGCGCTGTGCTTCTCTTAATTCAATTGGTGTAGATACTCCCAGCTTATAACGCTCAAGCGCAATCTCTGCACTCTCCATGGCAATGGTTACATTCTCTTTCTCCATTTCGAGCAGCGATAAATTATTTACGTAGCGCAAATATGCAATGCGCAATTCCGCTTCTTGATTAACTTCAAGCTCATTACTTCTGGCTTTTGCTATCTGCGCATTTATTTTAGCATTTTGGATATTTCGATTAAGATTTAATCCGTTAAAAACATTCCAGGAAGCAGATATACCGTATGTATAACCTTCAGTTTGAGATGTTACTAAGAAGCCTGCCGGATTGTTGTTTCCACTGTAAGAAAAACCAGCATTCACACCTACTGATGGCATCCTTTCAGATTGTAATTCTTTTACAGCAAGGTCAGCAATGTAAATATTTTGCCTGGCAGCAATGATAGCTGCATTTGCCGACTTTAGTGATTCAATCAAGTTTTCGAGTGCTAAATCATCATCAATTAAAATATTTGGAGAAACCGCATACACCTCTGTGAGATCAAAAAGTATAAGTTGATTCAGAATTGTGCGCGTAACATTCATCAATTCCTGCTGTCTGATTAAACCCGTTCTGTCAGAATTATAATCAACTTGAGATGTCAGGTATTCCAATTTAGAGCCGCTTCCAACTTCATACTTTGATTTGGCAATCTTCATACGCTCTTCAGAAATTTCGAGGTTGTTTTGAAGCACAGCTAAACGCTCTTGTTCAACCAAGAGATTGTAATATGCCAACACAATTTGTGTAACTGTATTTTCAATTTGTACGCGCGCATTTACTTCACCTAATCCGCTAAGTGCTCTAAGTCTTTCATAAGTGGTAAACATCCTGAATCCATCAAAGATGGTCCAGTTCATGTTAACTGCCATG
>DAOLDI010000435.1:0-2813 GCA_035327445.1 Cyclobacteriaceae bacterium
TGATTTAATTAGATCCTCAACCTGCTTAATGTCAATCAAATAAGTATCAGGATCTATATCGGCAAATACAACATCCCCTCCACAATATTTGACACAATTTGCAGATGCGGCAAAGGTTATTGGTGTTGTAATTACTTTATGTCCTGGCTTTACGCCTAATGCTATTGTACTTAAATGCAATGCAGCTGTACCATTGCTTACGGCTACTGCATATTTTGCTCCAATGTACTTAGCAAATGCTTTCTCAAATTCTGCAATTTTCGGGCCCTGTGTTAAATAATCAGATTGTAATACACTAACCACGGCTTTTATATCGTCCTCAGTTATGTGTTGCTTTCCATAAGGAATTGGCTTAATAAATTCACTCATAAACTAACTCAACATGTTTATCAATCAATTCTCTTATAGATTCAACTGTTTCCCAATCTGTATTTTCTCCAGAGTTATAGGTAAATCCCGGAGCGACTTTTTTTGCTTTATGCTCCTTTATAAATTTCTCTAAATCAAATGGTGGTACTTGGGGAAGTATAACATAATAATTCCCAAGATCATATGTGTTATATGAGTCTGATGCAGTAATCATTTCTTCATGAACTTTTTCTCCAGGTCTAATGCCAACAATCACTTTTTCACATTCTGGGCCAACAGCTTCTGCAACGTCTAATATGCGATACGAAGGAATTTTAGGAACAAACAATTCTCCACCCCAAGCATTCTCCAGAGCATGGATAACCATTTCTACTCCCTGCTGCAAAGTTATGTTGAACCTCGTCATCTGAGGGTCTGTAATTGGCAATACCCCATTTAAACGCCTTTGCTTTATGAAGTAAGGGATTACTGAGCCATTCGAGCCCATTACATTACCATATCTTACTACTGAGAACCTGATTGGTTTTGCTCCGCGAATATTATTCGCGGCAATAAAAAGTTTATCAGAAGTAAGCTTTGTGGCCCCGTATAAATTAATTGGGGCGCAAGCCTTATCAGTTGAAAGTGCAACCACTCTTTTAATTCCCATTTCTAAAGCTGCATCAATAACATTTTGTGCACCTCCTACATTAGTCTTTACGCATTCATCAGGATTGTATTCTGCAATCGGCACGTGTTTCATGGCAGCTGCATGAATTACAAAATCAACACCACTAAACGCCCTTTTTACTCTTTCTTTATCGCGAACGTCTCCGATAAAAAACCTCATTTGGGGAAATTTATGTGCGGGATACTCCATTTCCATTTGGAATTGTTTTTGCTCATCCCTGGAGAAAATTATGAGTCTCTTAATTTCAGGATATTTCTCTATGATATATTTGGTCAAAGCTCTACCAAGAGAACCTGTTCCGCCAGTTATCAATAATGAAGAGCCACTAAACATTTTATTGGTTTGGTTGATTATAAATAATAAAGTATTAACTAAAAATTATAAATGATTTTAAAATGATTATAAGTAATGACAATTAGGGCGAATAAAAAGCCCAAAAAAGCTACACTAAAAATTATAAACGATCTAATCGGCCCTGATTTCCTGATGGGAATTGTCACTGGTTCAATTACAGCAAATACAGGGGTATCTTTACTTACTTGAAGTTTTGCTTGCTCCAACTGTTTGGCTAATTCATTATAAATTGTAAATGCAAAATTGTATTCACTTTCTAACTGTTCAAGTTCATTTAATGCCATGGCTGAAGAAATATTCTGATTTTTATCTCTAAAATTAGCCAGCTTCATTTGAATATTTTCAAACTCCTTCTTTTTCTCGTGGAAGCGTTCTTCTGTATAAATCAGGTGCTCTTTAGCGCTTTTAATCTTGAAATCAATTAATTCCTTTTGCAACAATTGTTCTGCAAACTTTGCCATTTGTGCAGCCATATACGGCTCTGGCATTGTAAATGAAAGTTGTACAAAACCTTCTTTCTTGTTCGGATAAATACCTAATTGATTATCTAATCTCTCAAAATGTTCAATTTGCTTTTTTGTTACTCTTAAAAAATTATCATCACCCTCGTAATTTTCAGTTTCACTACTCCCTTTAATAGAATTAATAATAATTCCTGGTAGTCCAATTGTAAATTTCTTTAAATAATGAAAGAAGTCATATTTATGAATATTCTCATAATAATGTGCATAAGTAACTGGTTCCTCATCAGGTCTGTGTTTTACTCTTGCTGAAAGTAATTCCTTTTTAAATTTTATAGAGTAAACTATTCTTGGATAAAGTTCAGGTGGAATTTCACCTCGAGCACCCATATCTCCCAAATTGATTCCAGCAATTGCCGCCAAACCACCGATATTTCCCATAGAGTTCCCTCCTTCGGATGATTGTGGTAAAAAAGTAGATGATGCAGTAAACTTCGTTGGTAAAAGAACCGCTATTGCAATGCCTAAAATAAAGGCCAGTAGCGAAAACTTCAAAATAAGAGATTTATTAAATCTTAAGACTTTAATAAGTGCAATAACATCGATCTCAGTTGGGACTGTTTTGATTGAGCCTTGTTCATCTTTCATTGTGAACATTATTGGATTAATGAGTTCAATAAAATGCCTAATGTCGCCAAACTTGTAGCAATACCAATCCAGCCTTGCGCACCCATGCGGTCTCGCTCTGGTTTAGCAGGCACATAAATTTCTGCACCAGGAGTAATTCGCGGATACTTGTTCGCAAATATCAGGTTATTGGTCCTGTCCACTTTACCGCTTGGATAAACCACGTAAGACCTTTTTCTTCTGGCCTCATCGGTAAAGCCACCACTGTTGGAAATATAGGTCTTGAAATTATTCTTCCCCTCAAATACGCTGGTAGAAGGGTATAAGACCTC
>DAOLDI010000436.1:0-2813 GCA_035327445.1 Cyclobacteriaceae bacterium
ACTGTACCCAGTGACGACTTCTGGCAAGAGAAAATTAGCCGTGCAAAAAATGTAAGAACACAAATTGGCTTACCAAAGCCCGGGCATACAACTGCCTATCGCTTAATTCACGCTGAAGGAGATGGGCTACCGGGTTTAATTATAGACATCTATGATGATGTTGCCGTGATGCAAGCACATAGCATGGGTATGCATAAAGACAGGATGCACATCGCCAAGGCCCTCAGCAAAGTAATTCAACATGATATTTCATGCGTTTACTATAAAAGCAAAAATACTTTGCATGCTGCAGCAGATATTTATGATGAATATCTGATGGGAAAAAGAGAAGCGCCTGTTGAAGTATTGGAAAATGAAATTCTATTTCAGGTTAATTGGGAAGAGGGACAAAAGACCGGTTTCTTTCTTGATCAGCGTGATAACAGGTTACTGCTGAGCAAATACAGCGAGGGCAAAAAA
Source organism: Cyclobacteriaceae bacterium (assembly GCA_035327445.1). Taxonomy (GTDB): domain Bacteria; phylum Bacteroidota; class Bacteroidia; order Cytophagales; family Cyclobacteriaceae; genus DAOLDI01. The sequence goes on from DAOLDI010000436.1 coordinate 460, forward strand.
GTACTGAATACTTTTTGCTATACCGGAGGATTCTCTTTGTATGCCCTTAAAGCAAAAGCAAGTCTTGTGCTCTCCATAGATATTTCTGCAAAAGCCATTGCACAGGCAGAACATAATTTAGTGCTCAATGGATTTGATCCGGAACTGCACACTTGCATAAGCGGTGAAAGCATTGAACATATAGAGCAAAATGAAAATGTGTATGAGTTGATCATTCTCGATCCTCCTGCTTTTGCCAAACACCGCGATGCCCGGCACCAGGCTGTAAAGGGGTATCAAAGATTAAACACCGCAGCCATGAAGGCCATCAAAGCCGGTGGCATCATATTTACTTTTTCTTGTTCGCAGGTGGTAGACAGACAATTATTTTACAACACCATTGTTTCTTCGGCCATACAAGCCAAAAGAAATATCCGGGTATTGCACCAGCTTACGCAAGCTGCAGATCATCCGGTATCTTTATTTCATCCCGAAGGAGAATACCTGAAGGGCCTTGTGCTGCAGGTTGAGTAAGCACAAGAACAACTCATAAATCAGCTCTTACTTTTGATACATATAATCTAATGTAAGATGCAGCATGGCTTTTAGTCCGGTTAGCATCGCGCTTTCATCTATCATGAAATCAGGTGTGTGATGAGAAGGTACTGTATTCGGATCTTGATTGGCCGGCATGGCACCAACAAAGAAAAAGAAGCCCGGAATTTTCTTTTGATAAAAAGCAAAATCTTCTGCGCCCGTAATCGCATTTATGCGCACAACTTTATCGGCACCGGCTGCCTTTCGTAAACTCCCCACAACTTTTTCGGTTAGTTCAGGATCATTGAATGTAACAGGTGTTCGCTTATCAATTTTTACTTCGGCTGTTGCACCTGCACTCTCTGCAATTTTTTCTGCAGTAAGTTTTATCTTCTCATGAATTTTATCCTGCATTTCATCATCAAGTGTTCTGATGGTGCCCGCCATAAAGGCTTCTTCCGGAATAATATTTTCACGAATGCCCGCCTGAATTCTTCCCACGGTAATTACCGCAGCCTCTTTGGTTAATTCTGTTTGCCTGCTGATAATAGTTTGCAAGCCGGTAATTATTTGTGCGCTCACTACAATAGGGTCAACACTCATCCAGGGTGTAGAGCCATGTGCTTGTCTTCCCTTTACTGTTATCGAAAACCAATCTGATGCTGCCATTATACCTGCAGGGCGATAAGTAAGTAAGCCCAGCGGGGTGATGGAAGAAATATGCAAACCAAAAATCACATCTGCTTTCGGGTTGTCCAGCACACCTTCTCTCACCATCATGTCAGCTCCACCATCTTCACCAGCAGGTGATCCTTCTTCAGCAGGTTGAAAAATAAATTTTATTGTGCCCCTCAACTCAGATTTATTTTTAGAAAGAATCTCCGCCACGCCCATCAGAATAGCCACATGCGTATCATGACCACAGGCATGCATCACCCCGGTTTCTTGTCCGTTGAAAACTGTTCTCTCTTTTGAAGCAAAGGGCAAACTGTTGCGTTCTGTAACCGGCAGGGCATCCATATCGGCACGCAAGGCAATAACAGGACCTGGTTTTGCACCTTGCAGTATGCCAACAACTCCGGTGTGCGCAACGCCTGTTTGCACTTCAATGCCTAATGATTGTAAATGCTCAGCTACTTTTGCTGCTGTTTTAAACTCACGGTTTGATAATTCTGGATACTGATGAAAATCTCTGCGCCACGCAATAACCTTCTCTTCAATTTGTTCTGCCTCCTTAATTAGCTTGGTACTAAGTTTGGGATTAACCTGCGCAAATGTTTGAGTAAGCGTAAAGTATATCAGGATGGCAATGGTGGTATTTTTCATGTTAGTTTTGTTGTGCAATGCGGTCAATTTAGATATTTAAATCAGGTATACAAATGTCGTGGGTTAAGATATTCTCTTCTGTACATGATGCTTTGCAGCACATAGCTGAAAAGGAAATAAGGTCATTGAAGTACCAGGAGAAAACCTATTGCCTGATCAGATACCGCGATACTTTCTATGTAAGTGATAGTAAATGTCCGCATCGGGGCGCCTCTTTATTAGAAGGCAAGCTGAATAACTTTGCCGAACTCATTTGTCCCCTGCACGAATATCGTTTCAACCTGAATAGCCAGGGCGAATGTCATACTAATTGTAAAGCACTTAACGTTTATGAATGTAAACAAGATGAAAGTGGCGTATATTTCAATCCAGAATAAAGCACAAACGTGAAAAAACTGTTGATTCTTTTTTGCTTGATTGTTTGCCTCCATGCGCAAGGCCAGCTTAAAACTGACTTAATGGACAGGTTGTATGATCGCTTACATAAATCTTCCTCTTACATCCCCGAAAAA
>DAOLDI010000437.1:0-2811 GCA_035327445.1 Cyclobacteriaceae bacterium
CGCGTGCCGGGCCTCCAGCGGGTGTAAAGAGAGTTCTGTTGCGCCCGCACTTCACTCATGGCATCTCTTCTGATGCTTGTATAATTTTTCATGTCTTTGAAGTGCATATCATCAAAGCCGGTGGTATGCTCCAGCAAATTGATTACCCGAATGGGATGTGTATCTTCCCAATCGTTTCGAAAATTTATTTCAAGTGCGATATCTCTTAATTTGCTGTTAAGAGAAAATTTTCCCTGCTCAATCAAACGCATGATGGCAAGGGAAGTGAAAGTTTTACTTACTGAGCCTATTCTAAAAAGATGATCGGCATTAACAGGTTCTTGTTTTTCCAGATTGGCATAACCAACACCACCGGCAAAAATGATTGAGTCTTTATGCACCAAAGCTAAGCTTATGCCGGGAATTTTTTCTTTTGTAATAATAACCTGAAGACTATCAAGTAATTCTTGCAGACTTAGTTGCTGCGCAAATGCCATGGGAGAAGAAAGTAAAACAAGCAATACTAAAAAGACCTTTTTCATAAGCTATAGCTTGATAATATAGAAAAGCATTTATAAAATTACGATAGTACAGAATCTTACACAACCATGAAAGATAATAAAAAAATAGACCCGTCTGACCACACTCTGGCTGGAGCTTTTGAGCGGTGTAACGGGGTTTTCAATTTCATAGCATTATATTCAAGGCAAAAAAATACCATGATGAAGACAAGCCTTTGCAAGTTACTCCTGCTGTTATGCTGTTCAAGTCTTTTCGGACAGACACAGCTCAAAGTCACCAGATTTACATTAGCAAATGGTTTACAGGTTTGGTTGCATGAAGATCGCTCCAGGCCAGAAGTCTTCGGGGCAGTAGTTGTTAATGGAGGCGCTAAACTTGATGAGGCCGATGCCACCGGTATGGCACACTACCTGGAACACATGTTGTTTAAAGGCACGCAAGAGCTTGGCACTACAGATTACGCCAGTGAAAAAATACACCTCGATAAAATTGATTCCTTGTATGAGGTGTTGGGCAAAACAACTGATAAGGAAAAACGAAGGCTTATACAGCTTGCCATTAACGAACAAAATAAAATTGCTGCGGAGTATGCAGTGCCCAATGAGATCAACAGCTTGCTCAATTCCATCGGTGGCCGTGGTGTTAATGCCTTTACCAGCCATGACATGGTGGTGTATCACAATTATTTTCCTCCGCATCAAACAGAAAAATGGCTTGAACTTTACAGCCATCGTTTTATAAACCCCGTATTTCGAATGTTTCAGTCAGAATTGGAAACCGTTTATGAAGAAAAGAATAGATCAATGGATGGCATGGGTAGTAAGTTGATTGAAGATTTTGAAAAAGCTTTTTACAGAGAACATGCTTATGGCCAAAGAAATGTGCTGGGTGAAGTTGAGCACCTGAAGAATCCTTCACTTATCACCATGTATAAATACTTTGATACTTATTATGTGCCAAACAATATGGCGCTTGTTATGAGTGGAGATTTTGAAACTGAAAAAGTAAAAGCCCTTATTGAAGAGAAATTTTCGGTATGGCAATACAAGGAACTTCCAGCGCGAAAAGTATATCATGAAAAAGACTTTAATGGCAAGGAGGTGATGCGTGGAAGGTACGTACCTGTTAAAGTTGGAGTGATGGGCTACAGAACAGTGCCTATCGGCCACGAAGATCAGGCTGCTTTGATTGTTATAAACAATATGCTTAGTAATGAAAATGAAACAGGACTTTGGGATAAACTAAGCCTGGACAATAAACTGATGTTTGCCGGAATGGAAACAGATATTCAGGTTGATCATGGTAAGACGATGTTGTTCTTTGTTCCAAAAATTGTGGGCCAATCATTGAAGAAAGCCGAAACCTTAATTATGGAGCAACTTGATAAACTGAAGCGCGGAGAGTTTGATGAAACATTTCTGGAGGCTGTAAAACTCAACCTGATTCGCCAAATGCAACTTGGCTATGAATCAAACTACAGAAAGGCATTGATGATGGCCGAAGCGTTTGTTACCAATCGCGATTGGGATGACTTACTGAGCCTTGAACAAAAAATTGCTGAAGTAGATAAAGCATTGATAGTAAATAAAGTGAATCAATATTTTGGGGAAAACAAGTTGGTGCTTTATTCAAAAATGGGTTTCCCTAAAAAAACCAAGCTGGAAAAACCGCCATTCACACCGGCTTTAGCCAAAGGCAAAGAATCTGCTTATGGAAAAGCTTTCCGGGAAATTCCAGACCCGGAAGCCAAACCAAAATTTGTAGATTTAGATAAAGATGTTGAAGTTGTTCAGGTGCTACCTCTGGTAAATATCTATAAAGCAGAAAATCCATTAAATGATATATTCAGTTTAGAATTAAGGTTTGGATCTGGCAGTTTGAATGACTCGCAATTGAGCATGCTGGCCACAATGTTGAAACATGCGGGAACAGAATCTCTTAATCGTGATGATTTCAAAAAGGCTTTGGGAGAAATTGGAACCACGTATAATTTTTATGCTTCTGATATCAGCTTCTCTATGCAACTGCAAGGCTTTGATACAAAACTTGAACAGAGTTTGCAATTAGCAGGACAGTTACTGGATAAGCCCATATTTAATGCCAAGGGCAGAAAAAATGCACATTCTAATGAGCGCTTCGAACGAAGGATGGAGAAAAAGGATATCAATGAAAAAGCCTTCTTACTAAGAGAATATCAATATTATGGCGAACTCTCAGTCTATTTAAACCGCATGAGTTTAAAAGAAATAAAAAAAACAACATTCAATGAACTCACATCATCACTTGAAAAGGTCCGCCAACATGAAATTA
>DAOLDI010000438.1:0-2786 GCA_035327445.1 Cyclobacteriaceae bacterium
GCAACCACTGATAGGATTAACACCTACCTGCTGGTAGAGCTTCATCTGCTCTTGCTGCACTTTAGTCATGTCATCGCCATGCTGTTCTTTAATCTGGTCGAGTTCAGGTTTTAACACCTTCATCTTGGCCATGGATAAATAAGAACGATAGGAGAGTGGTGTTAAGGCGAGCTTGATCACCAGCACAATGAGGATGATGATAATGCCATAATTACCGATAAACTTTTCAAAGAGTTGGAAGAGCGGAATGATGATGAATTTGTTTACCCAAATTACCGGAGGCCAGCCCAGGTATAAATTGCGCGAGAAATCTGTGTCAACTTTTTTAAGTACGTTGTATTTGTTAGGGCCTAAGTAATACCTGAAAGCAGCTTTGCCTTCCCTGATATCGCTGCCGGAGATCAATAACTGAACCTGCGCTTCTTTTACAATATCATCAGCAGCAGATGGACTCGTCTTCACATCGGCAGTTAAAAAATGATTGTTGGCCAGGAAAGCAGCAGTAAAAAATTTCTCTGTAATGGCAACCCACTTCACCGGTTTTTCAATCAGGTCGCGCTCTGTGTCTGAACTTCTTTCGCTCAAACCATCAAAGCCTCCGCTAATGCTGTAATAATTAATAGCCGTGTGGTTATAGGTTTCTTTGGGGTCTCTTTCTTTCTGTGTAATCAGTTGGTTCCAGGTGTAAAGCAAATGATCGCTGCTGATAAAACTGCTGCGCGCATCTTCTATAATATATTGTATCTGGTAGCCTTTTGGTGGAATACTGTAAACATGCTTAAGTAAAACGCCAAGGCTATCTTTTAAAACAAATACAACTTTTGTTGTGTCGTTTACTTTGGTAATGGCATGTTCGTAACCAATTTGATAAAGATCAACTTCATTGCCATTGTATTTATTGAGTAAAGAAAAACGATTGGTCTTTTCATTCAATAGCACCAATGGTTCTTTGTTATAAGTGAGGTATTCTTTTAATGTGACTTTACGCAATACCGCACCTTGATTGCTGAATTCAAGTAAAAGGTCATCAGTTTCTACCTGTATGTTTCTCGCTTCAATGGTAGGTATACCACCAATGGCAAGATCAGCCGCAGGCGCTTGTTCAATAGCTGCAACTCCGGGTGTGCTTTGTTGTACTGCCGGTTGTTCTGAAGTAATTGTTTCAGGTTCTACAGCAGGAGGTGCAGCAAAAAACTGAAAATAAATAATGAGTATAAGGGCTATCAGGGTTAATCCAATCGCTGAGTTTCTGTCCATTTTCTAAATTTTAAATCGCCTTGAAAAAGTTGTCTTGCAACTCAGGCTTAGTTCTTTCTTTTATATGATACTGCTGCTTCAATAAACTTAACAAATAAAGGATGCGGGTTCATCACGGTACTTTTTAGTTCAGGATGATACTGCGTTCCCACAAACCAGGGATGATCTTTTAATTCAACTATTTCTACCAGGCCAGATTCCGGATTAATACCCACTGCTTTTAAGCCGGCATTTTCAATTTGTTCTAAGTATTTATTGTTGAATTCAAATCTATGTCTGTGTCTTTCATGAATGCTGCTGCTACCGTAGGCATGCTGCACCTTGCTGCCTTTTTTAAGTTTGCAGGCATAAGCACCCAGGCGCATGGTGCCACCCTTCATGGTGATTTTTTTCTGTGCTTCCATCATATCAATCACTGCGTGTTTGGTTGATGGATCTAATTCTGTTGAACTGGCTTGTTTTAATTTTAACACATTGCGTGCAAATTCAATTACTGCGCATTGCATGCCTAAACATATGCCGAAAAATGGAATATTATTTTCGCGCACGTAACGTATGGCTTCAATTTTGCCTTCCATGCCGCGTTCACCAAAACCGGGTGCTACCAATACACCATCAATACCTTTAAGCGTTTGTTCAACACTTTCTTCATTGATATCCTCTGAAGAAATCCATTTCAAATTCACCTTGCAATCATTCTCAGCACCTGCATGCACAAATGCTTCGGCAATTGATTTATAGGCATCTGGCAGGGAAACATATTTACCTACCAGGGCAATGTTGACTTCTTCAATCGGATTCTTTAACCTGCCCAGGAATGTTTTCCAATGTTCCAGGTCAGGCTCATTTTTACTATTCACCTTTAACTTGGCCATTACGCGCTCATCCAGCTTTTCTTTGCGCATCAGCATGGGCACATCGTAAATGGTATCGGCATCAATGGCTTCAATTACTGAGTTGATGTGTACGTTGCAGAAGAGTGCAAGTTTTTTTCTGATTTCAGCGGGTAAAGGATACTCTGTGCGACAAACCAGGATATCTGGCTGAACTCCGGCTGCCAGTAATTCTTTAACCGAGTGCTGCGTTGGTTTGGTCTTTAATTCTTTTGCTGCCTTAAGATAGGGGATAAGCGTAAGGTGAATTACCATGGCATTGTTGGGGCCAAGGTCCCACTTCACTTGGCGTACCGCCTCTATAAAAGGTAATGATTCGATATCGCCTATGCTTCCGCCAATTTCGGTGATGATGAAATCATACTCACCGCTTTCACCCAGCATGTAAATATTACGTTTAATCTCATCTGTGATGTGGGGAATAACCTGTACTGTTTTACCCAGGTACTCACCCTGTCTTTCTTTGGTGATGACATTATAATAGATGCGCCCGGTGGTAACGTTATTGGCTTGACTGGTAGGAACATTCAAAAAGCGTTCATAATGCCCCAGGTCAAGGTCTGTTTCGGCACCGTCATCTGTTACATAGCATTCGCCATGTTCATAGGGGTTAAGGGTGCCTGGGTCTATATTAAT
>DAOLDI010000439.1:0-2782 GCA_035327445.1 Cyclobacteriaceae bacterium
CGGGTGTATATCTCTTCAAGTATTGCATAGCGTTCAGGAGTTTTTCGCAGACTTTTGTTTTCTAAAAAAGCTGTGAAAATCTTCTTTACTTCATCAAAAACGTTGTGATTTAATGACATAGCTAATCAGGCAACAAATATACTACTTAGCCGCAATGTTAAAAGTTATCAGGATATGTCCTGCGTATCGAAACGGGATACTTTGAATACCCCTTCTACTATTTTTAGTTTTTCTATGAGTTGCTCCAGGTGGCGTGTATCATTTACGTAGAGCATTATTTCTCCTTCAAAAAGACCATCCTCTGTACTTATTGACATAGAGCGCATGTTTACCTTAAGCTCTTCTGAAATAATCTTTGAAACATCGTTAATCAAACCAACACGATCTGTTCCCTTTATCTTTAAACCGGTTAAGAAGGCGATTTCATGTTGCGATGTCCACTTTGATTTCACTACCCTATGGCCGTGCTTGGCTAAAAGTTCTGGTGCGTTGGGGCAGTTTGTGCGATGGATCTTTATGCCTTCATCCACCGTAACAAAACCAAAAACATCATCACCAGGTATTGGTGTACAGCATTTAGCTAATTTATACTCCACTATATCCATGTCTTCACCAATAAGCAGTACATCTTCATATCTGCCCCTGGCTTTAGTTATTTCAACCTCAAAGTCTTTCATTTCATGTACTTTGGGCTGATTCTTGGGTCTATAGCTTTTTGTGGATACGCTCTCCTTAAATCTTTTCAGATCGTTAAGCGTAATTGTGCCCTTACCTACTTTATAATATAGATCGAACTGACTATTAACTTCAAAAAACACCCTCAACTGATCTTGAGTAGTACTGTTATCATCAATTTTCAATTGCCTCAACTTTCTCAGCAGCAGTTCTTTGCCTTCTTCTGCTACAATGCGTTTATCTTCTTTTAGACCTTCTTTAATTTTTGCTTTGGCTTTTGAACTTATCACAAACCTTAACCAATCTTCTTTAGGTCTTTGCTTGGCAGATGTTAGTACTTCTACCTGATCACCATTTTTAAGTACATAATTGAGTGGCACAAGTTTAGAGTTAACCTTTGCTCCTATGCATCGGGCACCCACCTGGGTGTGGATGTCAAAAGCAAAGTCGAGGGCAGTGGCACCATTGGGTAGGGTTTTCAATTCACCTTTAGGGGTAAAAACAAATACCTCGTCAGAGAATAAGCTCCCTTTAAAATCATCAACAAATTCTAAGGCAGAGTAGTCGTTCTTCTCCAGCATATCTCTCACCCGGTTAATCCAAAGTTCCAATTGATGCTCATGCGAGGCACCATCTTTGTCTTTGTATTTCCAATGTGCTGCATATCCTTTCTCTGCAATTTCATCCATTCTTCTTGATCTGATTTGCACCTCGACCCATTGACCATTTTTGGCCATTACGGTTGTGTGAAGTGATTCATAACCATTTGATTTTGGTGTACTGATCCAATCTCTCAGTCTATCAGGATTGGGAGTATAAAAATCAGTAACAATAGAATATACCTGCCAACAGATTGGCTTTTCATTTTCGATGGGCATATCAACGATAATCCTGATGGCGAATAAATCATACACTTCATCAAAGGGGATATTCTGCTTGCGCATTTTATTCCAGATTGAATAGATTGACTTTGGCCTGCCTTTTATTTCATATTCAACATTTAACCTGTTGAGCTCATCGGTAATAGGAAACATAAATTGCCTGATGAATTTTGCCCTTGCAGCTTTTGATGCATCTATTTTTTGTGCGATGTCAAAATATGCTGTCTTATCTGTAAACCTCAGATAAAGATCTTCTAACTCAGATTTGATGGCATACAAACCAAGCCGGTGGGCAAGTGGTGCATAGAGGTAAATTGTTTCAGAAGCAATTTTCAGTTGTTTATTTCTGGGCATGCTTTCCAGCGTACGCATGTTATGCAGCCTATCGGCAAGTTTGATGAGTATCACCCGTACGTCTTCAGAAAGGGTAAAAAGCATTTTCCTGAAGTTTTCTGCCTGCTGACTAGTACCGTATTCAAAAACACCAGAAATTTTCGTGAGGCCATCGATAATCTTCATCACTTTATTTCCGAAATGCCTCTTGATGTCATCTAACTGAATTTCAGTATCTTCTACTACATCATGCAAAAGCGCGGCAACTACGCTGGTTGTGCCCAATCCTATTTCTTCAACACAGATTTGGGCAACTGCTAATGGATGAAAAATATAAGGTTCACCTGATTTACGCCTCATGTCTTTATGCGCGTCCATAGACATGGTAAATGCCTTCTTAATAATACGGGCATCACCATCTTTTAATACGGGCTTAGCTTTGCGCAGCAACCTCCTGTATCTCCTGATTATCTCCTTTTTTTCGCTGTCTGCATCAACTAGCATCATAATTAAAGCTGCTTATACCTTGTTTAAGAAAAATACCTGACCAATACTTCTACTTATAGAATAATCTATAAATTTGCGTTCCCTTTTTGAGCATGACTTGTTAAATCATGCTTTAAAGTGGCAGTCTTGCTGCCTTGTAGACAGGCAAAAGTCAAATTAACCTGATTTCTGCATGCCTACATAATGGAAAAGTCCTAAACCGAAAAAACTTTTACGGAAATTAGGTTAGGTTTTCCATCAAAGCGGATGTGGCGAAATTGGCAGACGCACTAGACTTAGGATCTAGCGCCTCACGGCATGGGGGTTCGAGTCCCTCCATCCGCACTTGATTTATGAACCCCCGGTTCCGACCTGTTAGTTCCGGGACTGGGGGTTCTTGATTTTTA
>DAOLDI010000440.1:0-2781 GCA_035327445.1 Cyclobacteriaceae bacterium
TAGGTTCAATCAACATTCCTGAAATCAGGTTATCAACTCCTGGTTCTCCTGGTCAAAACAATAACCAGATTATCAGAAATAAACCTGGGGAAACTTTAGGTAACATGTATGGTCCAAGAATTTTGGGTATTGGTGAAGATGGAACTTATATATTATCTGCGGCAATTGATGATCCGGAGGCATTCGAAATTGTTGGAAATGGTTTACCTGATGGTGAATTCGGTTTTAACAACACCTTCACCTATGGAAACTGGGATTTCAATTTCTTCCTGAGAGGTGTTTTTGGTCATGATTTGTATAACTCATACAGAGGATTCTATGAAAACAGAGACGCAGCTTCCAATACATGGAACAGTGTAATTACCTCTAAAACACCAGTAGTAACTCAAGCACCAACATTCTCTTCATTGTATGTTGAAGATGCTTCATTCTTGCGCTTAGATAACGCATCAATCGGCTATAACCTGAATGTGAACAATTCTTCCTTCTCAAGGGTTAGAGTTTATGCAGCTGTACAGAATCTGTTTACCATTACTAATTATACAGGTATTGACCCAGAAGTTAGGTATACTGATAGTGAAATTGGAGATAGATTTAACTCAAGTCTTGCTCCTGGTTTGGAAAGAAGAAATACTTATTTCACAACCAGGTCATGGACTTTTGGTGTAAATATTGGATTTAAATAACTAACAATTTTTATAGCTATGACAAAGACAATTATGAAAAAGGTGAATTTACTCATGCTGACGTTAGTTATGGTGCTGGCATGTGAAGCTCCTAATCAGGAAATTTTTTCTGAAATTGACAGGGATTTAGCATTAAGCTCTACAGACCCTAACGTGCTGCAAATGTTTGCACAAAGTGCATACACTCCATTAAATGGAACATGGGGTGGCCATAACTCGTTATGGTCATTGCATGAAATTGCCTCAGATGAAATGGCAATTACACAAAAAGGTGCAGACTGGGAAGATGGTGGGCAGTGGATTCGGGTTCACAGACATCAGTACCTTCCTACAGAGGAATCAATTAATAATGGTTGGGCATATTGCTACAGTGCAATTGGTAACATCAATAACTTACTTGTAAGCTTTGGTGATAACCCTCTCTTAAGATCAGAATTTGAAGTGCTCAGAGGAATTATCTACATGTGGCTTATTGATGCATACGGTAATGTTCCCATTATAACAGAACTTTCTACAGATGCTACGCCACCAACAAACACAAGGCAAGAGGTGTTTACTTTCATCGAAAACAGCTTGAAGGATAATTTAGATAACCTGAGGCAAGAGCGTACCTATGCAACCGTAAATTATTTTGTTGCACAAACTGCCTTAGCTAAATTGTATTTAAATGCTCAGGTATACACTGGTACTCCAAGATGGCAGGATGCAATTACTGCATGTAATGCTGTAATTGATGCTGGTGTTTATTCATTAGAGGCTGACTTCATGAATAACTTCGTTACCAGAAATGCCGGCTCATCTGAAAATATCTTTGTATTGAATTATGATGAAGATAATGCAGGTGGTTTTAACTTACCTCAAATGACTTTGCATTATGAAAGCCAGAGAACATACAGATTACAAGAGCAACCATGGAATGGATACAGCTCTTTAGAAGAGTTCTATAACTCATTTGACGAGAATGACAGAAGGATCGCTTCCTTCATTGAAGGTCCTCAATTTGCCTTTGATGGTACACCACTAATTGACTTAAGTGCTGAAGATGATGACCCTGATGGTCCTCCGTTAAATTTTACACCTAATATCAACATGCTTGCTCCCAATGCATTTAGGCAAGCAGGAGTTAGGGTTGGTAAATTTGAATTCAGAATCGGTGCAGCATCAAGCTTAAGCAACGACTATCCAATATTCAGATATGCTGATGTGTTATTAATGAAGGCAGAAGCACTTTGGAGATTAAATGCAGGAAGTACAGAAGCACTTGACTTGGTTAACCAGGTTAGATTGAGATCTCATCCAACACCATTAGCATCATTAAATGCTGATGCATTATTAGCAGAGCGTGGTCGCGAGTTTTTTGCTGAAGCCAGCAGAAGAACTGACCTTATTCGCTTTGGAAGATACAATGACCCTTGGTGGCAAAAACCTGCCTCTGATGCAACGAGGAATATTTTCCCTATTCCATTGCCACAGATACAGGCTAACCCTTCGCTTACTCAAAACCCGGGTTATAACTAAGATTTAGTTCAGCATTAAATAAAGAGCGCGTAGCAATACGCGCTTTTTTTATTTTATAAGACTGCTATTTACTGGTTACTCATGTTTAATTCTCCTAATTTGCCATGATGTCATACTCCTTATATAAGAGCCTGGCTGGGTTAAAATATCATTGCATCATTTCAGTGATGTTGCTGCTTCCTTTGGCCTGCAGTAAACAACAAAAAACCGAATTTACAGTGTTTGAATTACTGCGAACACAACATACGGGTGTTGACTTTATCAATTCACTCAATTATGATGAACAATTAAATGCCTATACCTATAGAAACTTTTACAATGGTGCTGGAGTAGCTTTGGGTGATATCAATAATGATGGCTTGCTGGATATTTATTTTGCAGGTAATCAGGTGGGTAATAAGCTTTATCTCAATAGAGGAAATTTTCAGTTTGAAGATATTACAGATAAAGCCGGTGTAGGCTGCCCTGGCGTATGGACAACCGGAGTAAGTATGGCTGATGTGAATGGCGATGGCTTGCTGGATATTTTTGTTTGCAAATCAGGGCCGCCCTTTGGCGGGGTTAGACATAACGAACT
>DAOLDI010000441.1:0-2779 GCA_035327445.1 Cyclobacteriaceae bacterium
GTCCTAACGACCTGAGCATTAAATCAGATGGAAGCATTTATTTTACTGATCCACCCTACGGACTCAGCTTGCAGGATGATGATCCTGAAAAGGAGCTTTCATTCAATGGTATTTACAGATACAAAAATGAAGAGCTGATATTGCTGGATTCATCTATGATCAGGCCTAATGGAATTGCCTTTTCTCCTGATGAGAAATATTTATATGTGGCGCAATCAGAAATAGATCCGAAGTGGATGAGGTTTAGCTTAGATGGGGATGGAAATATCATAGATGAAAATTTATTTTTTGATGCAGCACAATTAACAGGCAGGGGAACGCCCGATGGTTTGAAAGTAGATGAGCATGGAAATTTATTTTGTTCAGGACCAGGAGGTATAGTAGTTATTTCTCCCGAAGGCAAACACCTGGGTACGATTCTTACACCCGAAGTATCAACTAATTGTGCCTTTGGCGGAGCGGATGGAAAAACACTTTTCATAACAGCGCAAACAAGTGTGTACGCCATCAGGTTAAAGGTGAGAGGCTTTTCTTACTAAGCTTATGACCAAGCAAAAAAAACAAAAGCAGATCTTTATTATTAGTTTCATCGTATTCATGCTGGCCATATTTTACGCCAGTTATGATATCAGTAAGCGCACAACGTTTCCGGGTTCAAAACCTCAGCTTCGGGAAAGGATAAAGCAGAATTTTTTAAAAGATGATGAAGAAGTACTCACAGATAGCACTAAGTTGATTAGTCCGCAAAAAGATTCATTAAATTTTAAGTGAAATCTTACATCAATCTTACATGGCGAATTTTTGATGTCTTGCAGATTATTTTAAAAAATGGCCCTTAATCGTCAAATTTTGACGTTTCAACTTATTTTTATCAGATATTTTTTGTCAGATTTTGCTGAAAAATTCAATAACCTTACCTTTACTTCAGATTAAAGCCAACTATAGACAAAGAGTAGCCCCGGAAGTCAAGGACATCTGGTGTTATTCTTTTTTAGGGCCTTTTAGTTTTATTTCTGCCTCAATCCCCCTCAAAAAAATAGGCCGGAAATTGCTTCCCGACCTAAACCCAAAATAACCCAAATACCTTGTGCAAGAATAGCGTACAGCTTTTAACTCTTCTTCAAGCCTGTATTGTCTAAATATTAATTTTCTAAGCTAATCTATTTTGATTACTGCTTAGCTGATATAAATCAGCTTTCCTATAGATTTTCATCATAAGCCTGCACATCACATTGCTTTAGTTTTAAATTAAAATAATGAGAGATATGAAACAAAGAGCACTTGTGAGCAGCATAATGACCCGGGATGTCTTTACTGTACAGATTGACGAAAAACTAGAGGATGTACTCAGAACTTTGCGAAGCAAAAAAATCAGACACGTGCCAGTGTTGCATGCCAAGCAACTGGTGGGCATCATCAGCAAAACAGATATCAGTCGACTAACTTTTTCTGGTTTGTTTGCCGGTGAAGATGAAGTGGATGAAGCCATTTTGAACATGCTCAACATCAGCCAGGTGATGACACACAAGCCAAGGGTGGTTAATGAGTCAGATACGATTAAAGAAGTAGCCAAGATTTTGGCCAGTGAAGAATTTCATGCATTACCGGTTGTGAAGGATAATGACCACAGTGAGCTGGCAGGTATTGTTACCACCACAGATGTAATAAAATATTTGCTGGAGCAGTATTAATTGGCCGGGAATGACCCCAACATACATCATTAGGTTGCAAATATTGTAATTCAGATTTTCTTTGCAGCTTAATATTGCTAACGCTGACCTGAATTGCTCATATTCTTCATTTTCATTTATCTCTTATTGACAGTACTGCTGGGTACATGGGCAGCCAGAAATGTACGCAGTTCGGGCGATTATATACTGGCAGGCCGCAGCCTGCCTATGCTGCTAAGTCCTTCAGCATTATTTGCTACCTGGTTTGGTTCTGAAACAGTTTTTGGGGCCTCTTCAGAATTTCTGCATGGGGGTTTAATTGCAGTAATCGAAGATCCATTCGGTGCAGCTTTATGCCTCATCTTATTCGGAACATTCTTTGCCCGCAAACTTTATAAAATGAATCTCCTCACATTGGGAGATCTCTTTCGGGTGAGGTATGGCAAACGCACAGAGTTGCTTGCAGCATTTCTGATGGTACCTTCTTACTTCGGATACATTGCCGCCCAACTGGTAGCTATGGGCCTTATTATGAATGTAGTTGCAGATACCGGCCTGGTAAATGGCATACTCATTAGCGCAGTAATTGTAACTTTCTACACCTTTATTGGTGGCATGTGGGCCATTTCTGTTACTGATTTTGTACAGAGTATTTTAATCATAACAGGGCTGGCCATTCTTGCTTATATCATGGCACAAAAAGCAGGAGGTGCCATGATTATCATCAGGGAAGTGCCTGCTGATACATTCAAATTTTTTCCAGATGCTAATCCAAAAGCTTTCATTGCATGGATTGCTGCTTGGTCTATATTGGGCCTGGGTTCCATTCCATCTCAAGATGTTTTTCAAAGGGTGATGTCATCAGGCAGTTCATCTATAGCATGGAAATCATGCTACGTTGCGGCAGGACTTTATCTCACTGTTGCCATGCTGCCGCTCTTCATCAGTTTGGCAACACGTTATTTGTATCCTGAACAATTGCTGACCGATGATGCTCAATTGGTTTTACCTGCCATGGTGCTAGCACATACTACTCTGCCTGTGCAAATTTTATTTTTCGGTTCTTTGCTTTCAGCCATTATGAGCACTACGAGTGCTGCAATGCTGGC
>DAOLDI010000442.1:0-2771 GCA_035327445.1 Cyclobacteriaceae bacterium
GGCTTACATCAAAATAAGGGCAGCCAGGAATTCTGATGCCACCAGCATTGAAATTGAAGATAATGGTGAAGGCATTCGTGCAGAATATCAGCCCAATATTTTCAACATGTTTTACCGTGCATCAGAAAATACCAAAGGCTCGGGACTTGGCCTGTATATTGCAAAAGAAACCGTAAACCGAATTGGCGGGAATATTGCATTCCAATCAGAATACGGTAAGGGTTCTGTTTTCACAATCGAAGTTCCTGAATTAAAATGAGATTTTTTCTTTCTATGCTATTGCTAGGCCTGAGTTTGCAAAGCCTGGCGCAAAAAAATACTTACAGCGGCTATCCTTCCTTAATCTGGCCACGCCTGTATGATATCAGCTATGATACCAGGGTGGAGTTCATTGGAGATTTTGGTAAACCCATTTTCAGCCCAGCGGCCAAATCATTGGAAGGTAAAACCATTACACTTCCGGGTTATATCATGCCTTTTGAAGGCGGCATGCGGGCTTCACATTTTATGCTTTCTGCAACACCCATTTACGCCTGTTTTTTTTGTGGTGCCGGTGGACCAGAATCTGTTGTGGAAGTTTACCTGAACAAGGTGATTACCTACACAGAAAAAATTGTGGAAATACGTGGCAAACTAAAATTAAACGACAGCAACCCCGAGCACATGTTTTATATTTTGGAAGATGCAGAGTTTTTAGGGGTGGTGGATTTTTGATGATCATCTATAGCTCAAAAAAAGCAGAAAATGGTACATGAGTAACTTTGGCTTGAATTTTTCATCAAACACTATTTGAACCTTAAGGATCTTGACTATTGCAAATTCAAACCAATATAATTATGAGAAAAATCTATTCTATCGGAATCGGACTACTCTTAATAGTAGCTTTTTCCACAAATCAAGCCCCAGCACAAGCTGGATGGGATCTTCGGGTTGCAGAATATGAATCTACTGTTTTGTGTCCTGGAGGTTGTGAGATTACAGTAACAGGAAAATGTTGCGAGCCTGGTAACTTCGCTTGTAACTATGTAAATTGCTCAAATTATTCACCACCGATGGCAGTTTGTCCATCTGAATGTTGAACAATCCTAAATCCCTATCTTAAAAAGATAGGGATTTCATTTTACAAACTTAATATTCCATGAAATCGATTTATATAATTTTTCTATTCCTATTTTTCTCATGCCAATTATGGGAAAAATCAGAAAAAAAAACTGCAAATGTTATTCATAAAAAGATAAACAGCGATAATTGTCTAGAAATCAATTTAAGTGAGCATTTCACTAAACCGAAAATTCTACCGCTGGAAACAAATGAATTGGTTCTGATAGGCAACCCTTCAAAAATTCAGTTCCATGGCAACAAAATATTCATACTGGATAATGCCCGTCAAATAATTTGGATTTTTAATAAGCTGGATGGAAAGTATCTAAATAAGATCGAGAGAATTGGTGCAGGACCTGGAGAATATAGTTTTCTAAAAGATTTCTGGATAACCCCAGAAGGAAATCTGGTGATTTATGATAAAGCACAATCTAAATTAATTTACTTCAATGAACACGCTGATTATATAAATCAACAAAGAATCAATTTTTATTTCCAAAGCGGCATGGCATTGGAAAATAATCTCTTTGCACTATACTCAGCGTCTGATAATTCACATCTCAGCAAATCCCTGCGTCACAATATTCTAATCTACAATAAAATAAAAAATGAAATTGTAGATTTTGGCTCCTATAACCACTTTGAACCCAACAGCTTTATTCTACACAAAAATTTAACCTACGCAGACAACTACAAAAAAATATTATGTAGTGTTTCATTTAATGATACTCTTTATGAGGTTACTTCAGAAGGTGTAAATCCTTTATTCTATATTGACTTTAATAAAAAAATAAAAGAGGAACATCAAAAAAGTAAATTAACCTATGAAGACATTTTCAATGTCTACAAAGCTGATGGGGCAAATTACAACATTAAGAATTTAAGCAAGATTGCCAACGGCATTTACTTTGAGTTTGGCTCAATGAAAGAAGGCTTAGTAAGAAATATGAAAGCAATTGTTCTTAATAATCAGGAGGAAGGATTTTGTATAAAAAAACTCTATGATGATTATAACGGGATGAATGTTGTAAACTTCATTGGTAATCATGAAGATGAGATTGTTTATCTGATAAATCCGCGTGAAATCAAAAGGGTATTTGGCAGTACTATCAAAGGTGAAATAAAACAACTAATTGATACCCATGGAGAAAATGCAAATCCCTTTCTGTATTTTCTTAATGTCAATGAAGAAAAATCATTTTAATGGTTGCAGTATACCCGATATGTCTTTTGGCTCATAGCCCATACTTATCAATCAAATAAATCAAGGCGGCCATGGCTGCTGCACCTAATTCCAGCTCGCGCTTATTCACTTTGTCAAATGTGTCTTCAGCCGTGTGGTGATAATCAAAATACCTTTGTGAGTCTGGATACAAACCGATTTGAAACACCCCCTGATTCGCCAGCGGACTGATATCTGCCCCGCCACCGGCTTGTTCAAAATTGTGCAAACCATAAGGCGCAAAGAGGGGCTTCCAAGCTTGAATTTTTTTCTTTGCCTTTTCATCACCACTCATGGTAAAACCTATCGGCAAAAATCCGCCACGGTCAGATTCCATAGCGGCCAGATGTTTCTCTTTATTTTTCTCGGCCAGTTCTGCATATTTCAATCCTCCGCGCAAACCATTTTCTTCGTTCATAAACATGACTGCGCGCAACGTGCGGTTGGG
>DAOLDI010000443.1:0-2771 GCA_035327445.1 Cyclobacteriaceae bacterium
GAAAGTGGCGGTGATTGTGAACGACATGAGCGAACTTAACATTGATGCGCAACTCGTAAAGCATGATGTAAAGCTATCCCGAACAGAAGAGAAATTAGTTGAAATGAGCAACGGTTGTATTTGCTGTACACTGCGTGAAGATTTAATGCTTGAGGTGGAGAAGTTGGCCAAGCTAAATAAATTCGATTATCTTTTAATTGAGAGTACTGGAATTTCAGAACCCATACCCGTTGCACAAACCTTCAGCTTTGCCACAGGCGATGAATTACTCGACCTTACAAAATTTGCAAAGCTTGATACCATGCTTACCGTAGTAGATGCTTTCAATTTCTTTAGAGACTTTGGCAGTGCCGATACCCTTTTGGAAAGAAAGCTTACAGATGATAAGGAAGACCAGCGCAGTGTTGTTAACTTATTGACAGACCAGGTTGAGTTTGCCAATGTTATCATAATTAATAAAATTGATTTGGTTTCCAAAGAACAAGTTCATGTGCTGGAAGGCATTATTCGTAAACTAAATCCTGAGGCACGTCTAATCAAAGCAATAAAGGGCCAGGTAGATTTACACCAGGTATTGAACACCAGCTTGTTTGATTATGAACAAGCGCAGCAATCAGCAGGTTGGATTAAAGAACTCAATAATGAACATACGCCCGAAACTGAAGAATATGGTATCAGTTCATTTGTGTTCAGAGAGCACCGCCCCTTTCATCCCGAACGCTTCTGGAATTTTATTCAGCACAACTGGCCGGCCAATGTAATCCGCAGCAAAGGAATTTTTTGGTTAGCGTCAAGACCAGACCATGCCATACTCTGGAGCCAGGCCGGTGGTTCATCCAAAGCAGAAATTTACGGACGCTGGTGGGCATCAGTACCTCAGGAAGAGCGGTTGAAGAATCCGTACTACCTTGACGATAAAGCCGCAATTGATAAAAAGTGGGATGCAGATTTTGGAGACCGCTTAAACGAGCTTGTGATTATTGGTCAGCACCTGGATAAAGAAATTGTAAGTGCGCAATTACATGATTGTTTGTGTGATGCTGATGGGCTTGACTTTGCGAGTTTTGATGACCCCTGGCCCTTGTAAACAACTTGCAGGAATCAAAGATTGATTACTTGCAGATTATTTTTTCACAATCTCTTTTTTCAATAAATAAAAATGTAGCACCAAGGGCTTCCCGATTGCATCAGTTATGTAATGAATTTCGACTGCATCGCCTTCAGTAGTTTGTAAAAAATTTTTGTGATCAACGGAGAATCTTTTGCTACCCAGTTGCAAATAATAATCTACTTGGCCTTCTTGGGTAGGTAGACGAAGTTCACCCGGTCGCGGACGATTATCCACAACATTTCTTTCGGTTACAATTCCACGGATGATGGTTTTATGGACATATTTGCGAATACGCCTGTTTCTTGATTTTAAATAGGTCAGCATGATTAAGGAAGGTATCAATACTCCTAATCCTAAAAATGCAGTCAACATTCTGCCTATGAATTTTGTTGTTTCCGAGCTGATGATGATTTCATCCCAACCAAAAAAGAGTAAAGCTGCGATAGCTGAAAATATTATACCTGCGTAATTCCAGAGTACATAACGTTCCAATACGGCAATGTCACGGTCTTCAATCGGTACCTCTCTTTCATGATAAGGCTCTGCTTCTTGCGCTAAAAGTTTTTGCAAAGCCTCTTTGGCTTCAGGTGTAGCATAAGCGAATTTATCCTCACCTAAAAAAATCATGAGCAATCCAATAAGAAAAAATAATGCAGCCATGATGCTAAGGGGAATCCATTCTGTGGAAGGATACATTCGGAAAGCAAAGTATACGCCCCCTGCGGCAAGCAGGAATACAAATAACAAGGCTTGATTTTTCTGGCTCATGGTAAGAAAAGCTTTGTTTACCCCTTCAATTTGGCCTATTAGCCTTAAAAAAACATCAAATACCAATAAAATTAATAAATGCAACAATGTTGCATATAATTTATATAAACCCTATGTTGCATTTTGAATAACCAATAATCCCATGTTAGAAGCTAAAAATCTCAGTAAATCTTATAACGGTAAGGCAGCGCTGGAAAACCTCAACCTGAGTGTTAAACCGGGAGAAATTTTCTGCCTGCTGGGTGCCAACGGTGCAGGAAAAACCACCACCATCAATTTGTTTCTCAATTTCATCGAACCAAGTTCTGGTGATGCAATCATCGCTGAACAGCAGGTAAAAGATGCACCGCTGGCTACGAAAAAACTGCTCGCTTACATTCCTGAAAACCTGATGTTGTATCCTAACCTCACTGGCCTGGAAAACCTCGATTATTTCTCTACGCTGGCAGGCAAGCAATACGCTAAAGAAGACTTGATAAAGTTTTTATCTGAAGCAGGTTTGCAGGAGGAAGCTCATCAGAAAAGAATCAGTCAGTACTCCAAAGGTATGCGACAGAAAGTAGGTATTGCCATTGCCTTGGCTAAGCAAGCGAAAGTTTTATTACTGGATGAACCCACATCGGGTCTTGACCCCAAGGCAAGCAATGAGTTTGCTGCTTTACTAAAAAAATTAAGCAAACAGGGAGTCGCTACGCTTATGGCTACACACGATTTGTTCCGGGCAAAAGAAACCGGAACGCATATCGGTATCATGAAAGAAGGTAAGCTGGTGGAAACTTTAACTACCGAGCAAATCAATCATACCGACCTGGAAAAATTGTATTTACAACACATGAATTAATCACGACTATGCTGTTAAAAATTGCTTCAAAAGAAATGAAAGAAGTGCTTC
>DAOLDI010000444.1:0-2769 GCA_035327445.1 Cyclobacteriaceae bacterium
CAAAGGCCATCCGGCAGTGTTTAGATGCTGTGTTTCCGGCTATACCTTATTGTATTGATTTACTGGAAGGGCCTTTCATAGCATGTAATGAAGCAGTAATAAAACCCTTCAGACCAAAAACAGATTAAACAGCAATATGGCACGTATAAAATATTATTACGACACCGAAACCTGTAAGTACGAAAGAATTAAAACCAAGACCAGTGATGTAGTGCTTAACGCGCTGGGTCTTCTATCTCTTGTATTGATTCTGGCGGTTAGTTTACTCATTGTTTACACAACGTATTTTGAATCTCCTAAAGAACTTTACCTGAAAAACGAAGTGAAAGAACTGGAGTTCTATTACGAAAAACTGAACGATGAAGTAGACAGGATGAGAGACATACTCGCATCACTGGAATATCGTGATGATAACATTTACAGGCAGGTATTGGGTGCTGAACCTATTGAAAAAAGCATTCGTGATGCAGGTGTTGGTGGTTCTGAGCGCTACGCTGAAATCAGAAATAAAAAAATTGCCAGCAAAGGTATGATCATCGACCTGCATGAAAAGGTGGATAAGCTGAGAAGAAAAATTTATATTGAGTCAAAGTCGCATGATGAGATTATTGAGCTGGCAGAGAGCAAAGAAAAAATGTTTGCGGCTATTCCGGCTATACAGCCCATTGCCAACGAGGAATTGTACAGATTAGCCTCTGGCTTTGGTATGCGTACACATCCTATTTATAAAGTAAAGAAAATGCATACCGGTATCGATTTTGCCGCACCCACCGGAACTCCAATTTATGCAACTGCCGATGGTACCGTTAAAACTGTTAACCTGCGTTTTAGCGGTTACGGTAAAACCATTGAGATAGATCATGGCTTTGGTTATGTAACGCGTTATGCCCACCTGCACGATTTCAACGTAAAGGTTGGTCAGCAGGTAAAGCGTGGTGAATTAATTGGTTATGTAGGCAACACCGGTTTATCAACCGCGCCACATTTACATTATGAAGTAATGCTTAACCGCAAGCACATAAATCCTGTACATTACTTCTTTAATGACCTGAGCCCGGCAGAGTATGAAAAAATTCTTGAGCTGGCCTCTATAGAGAATATGTCTTTGGGTATGTAACAAAAAAAATGCTAACAAAAAAAGCAGGCCTTAAAAGCCTGCTTCATTGTTTTGATACTATTTTATTGAATCAAAAAGCTTGCATTCACTACACCTGTAATTTCTTTTTCAATTGAACTCACATCATTAACTCCGTAATCGGTAATCATGTTTGAGTTAAGCGGAGTTATTTGAATAACCCCCATACGCGCAGAAGTTAAAATTCCTAATTTGCGGCCCGTAGCTTTGGCAATTTCCTCTGCTCTTAACATGGCATCTTTTGCAGCATCAGCCTGTATGGCCACCTTCAACTCTGCAAGTGATGTGAAATAATACTCAGGCATCTCAATATAAATATTTACACCTTTTCTTATAAGTGCGGCCATATCCAATGAAAGTCTACTTATCAGTTTAACATCATTTGATTGTATTTCAAAGCGTTGGCTATAGGAAACTGATCTTATACTGCCAGTTGGCATACCCTGGGCATTGTACTCCTGGTTTGTCCATGAGTTTACTGGAAAAAATTTAACCTGATCCTGACTAAATCCATTATCGCGCAAATAGGCCAACAAAAGTGGCTTTTGTCTTTCAAGATTTTCAAATGCTATTTGTGCTGTTACACCCTCTGTATTTAAGATTCCTCTCAAAATACCTAAGTCGGCTGTTATTTGTCTTTTAGCAGAGCCGGTAACCGCTATACTCTGATTTGCTTCACGGTGCTGTTTCCATGAAATGCTGATAATTAAGGTGCAAAGAATAAGGCCAGCGGTAACAATAATGCTGGGTGCAATAAACCTGTTAAGTAAGGGCATAAAATTTTGTTTTGTAATTCTAACGCAAATTTAAGGCCAGTGTTACTTATGAAGAATTCTCATGGCTATGATTTAAATCATACCTGATATAAACCCCCCGGCATACATTTGGTTAAAAAACCAATCATCATGGAAACAACAACAGCAAGCGGATTTGAAAACCTCTCAGTTGCTGAGATGGTAATTGAAAAGCCTTGGGCCACCCAGGTATTTAAAAAGTATAACATAGATTTCTGCTGCGGAGGAAACAAAAACTTCTTTAAAACCTGCGAAAAACTGAATCTTAATGCAGAGCAATTGATTAGCGAAATTAACCAGGCAAAATTTACAGGATCGCAAGATATAATCAGGTATAGTAACTGGAGTACCGTATTACTTTGCAACTTTATTGTTGAAAATCATCATACCTATGTAAAGAATGAAATCCCTGAAATACTAAGGTTATTGGCCAAAACCTCAGCTGCACATAGTGATGAAAACACAGAACTATTATTGATTCACGAACAATTTAATTTGCTAAGTGAAGAATTATTAAACCACCTGGAAAAGGAAGAGAGTGTACTTTTTCCTTTAATCCAAGAATTATCAGCAAAAAGAATATCAGCAGAAATATTCGACAAAGATCAAATCAAAATTCCGATTGAATTGATGGAACATGAGCATGAGCTTGCCGGTAGTTTAATGAAATCAATCAGAAGTCTTTCAAACAATTATATGCCTCCAGCTCATGCCTGCCCAACTTTTAAAGCTACATATCTAAAATTAAAAGATTTTGATGATGACCTGATGAAACACATTCACCTTGAAAACAATATTCTTTTTAAGAAAGTGATTGAGGGGGAGTTGAAATGACGAATG
>DAOLDI010000445.1:0-2767 GCA_035327445.1 Cyclobacteriaceae bacterium
GCATCAAAGAATCATAATAGCGCAACACTTTTTGTATGTCGATATCTTGCCTGTGATGTTTGATCACCAGCCGATACAACAAAGCGGCTTCACCTGGCGCACCGTACTGTTCTGAAAGTTTGGCCAGTTGCCAGATGTAATAAGTTTCTTTGTAAAAATTTTCGATGCCAAAATTTTTAACGTATTCGCGCAACTCTTTATATAAGGCTTGATGATTGCGCCCATTTTCAAGCTGTTTGATTTTCTTGACTTTGGCCGTGTTCGAATAAAACGGCAGCTTATTTACATTGGGAAAATCAAAAATGTCAGATTGACCGAAACTCGTGATGGAGTCGTTTAAATTGATGATATCGGCTTTTTTCAGCTTTTTACCGCTATCCTGTGCTTGTGCAAGGGGCAAAAAATGGCCATGCCATGCAGCAATAAGCCAAAATAAGATCAAACAGCTGCGAATACTTCTACTTTCCAATGCCCAAGCTTTGTTTAAAGTTCTGCTTAAATCTGCTTTTTTCCAACCTTTGGCATTGATATTGACCATTTAGGCCATTATTTAAAGAATTACGTTTATTGATATAAAAATGCCAATTTGGCATTTACGCTGCCTATGTTTAAGACAATTCCCATAACCCATTTTGCCCAGGATGAATCAGAAGAAATGATTCAGTTGATAAACCCGGAACAAGATCCGGACCTAAAGCAAGATGATTTACCAGACGAACTTTCCATCCTCCCCATCAAAAACACGGTCTTGTTTCCGGGAGTGGTTATACCCATTACGGTGGGCAGACAGAAGTCAATTAAACTGGTGAAGAAAGCTTACCAGGGTACCCGCATCATTGGTGTCATTTCTCAGAAAAATAATGCAGCAGAAGAACCAACAGTTGATGATCTGTACCGTACAGGTACTGTTGCCCGCATCATCAAAATGCTGGTACTGCCCGATGGTAATACTACTATCATCATTCAAGGCAAAAATCGTTTTGAGGTAGAAGAATATATCAAAGATGAGCCCTATCTAACCGCTAAGGTTAAGCTCTTGAAAGAATCTAAAATCAGTTCAAGTAACAAAGAAGCAAAAGCGCTGATTCAATCTCTCAAAGATGCTGCATTTAAAATCTTAAAACTCAATCCGGAAATTCCGCAGGAAGCACAACTGGCTTTGGATAATATTCATAGCCCGGGTTTTCTTATACATTTTCTTTCTTCAAACCTGAATGTAGAAGTTGCTGATAAGCAACGCATTTTAGAAACCGCAGATTTAGCAGAACGCGGCACACTCTTGTTGCAATACATGTTGAAAGAAATTCAGATGCTAGAACTGAAAAATGAAATTCAGAAAAAGGTACATACTGATATTGATCAGCAGCAGCGCGATTATTTTCTGCGTCAGCAAATGAAAGTATTGCAGGATGAATTAGGTTATGATACGCCCGATCGGGAGATAGAAGAAATGCGCAAGAAAGCCGAAGGGAAGAAATGGGCTAAGCCTGTAGCAGAACATTTTAATAAGGAGTTGGATAAATTGTTGCGCATCAATCCTGCGGCAGCAGAGTACCCGGTTGCCATGAACTATGCAGAGTTTATGCTCGACTTACCCTGGAACGAATTCACTGAAGATGATTTTGATTTAAAACGCGCCAAGCAAATTCTGGATAAAGAACATTACGGACTTGAAAAAGTGAAGACCAGGATACTTGAGTACCTGGCTGTGCTCAAGTTGAAACAGGATATGAAGGGACCTATACTCTGTTTGTACGGACCTCCCGGTGTTGGTAAAACTTCTTTGGGCCGATCAATTGCAAGCGCGTTGAGAAGGAAATATGTGCGCATGTCTTTAGGCGGAGTGCATGATGAAGCAGAAATACGCGGTCACAGAAAAACCTATGTAGGTGCTATGCCCGGCAAGGTTTTGCAGAATAT
Source organism: Cyclobacteriaceae bacterium (assembly GCA_035327445.1). Taxonomy (GTDB): domain Bacteria; phylum Bacteroidota; class Bacteroidia; order Cytophagales; family Cyclobacteriaceae; genus DAOLDI01. Next base: position 1,921 of record DAOLDI010000445.1, read on the forward strand.
CAAGAAAGCAAAAACTTCAAATCCGGTTTTTATTTTAGATGAGATTGATAAAGTAAGATCTGATTTTCGTGGTGATCCTTCTTCTGCCTTATTAGAAGTGCTTGACCCCGAACAGAACAATACTTTTAATGATAATTACCTTGAGGTAGAGTATGACCTCAGTAAGGTTTTATTTATAGCTACTGCCAATAGTTTGGATACCATACATCCTGCTTTGCGCGACAGGATGGAGATCATCGAGATAAGCGGTTATACACAAGAAGAAAAAATTGAAATAGCTGCCCGCCACCTCGTACCCAAGCAATTGGCAGAGCATGGTTTAAAAAAGAAAGACCTTAGCTTCTCTAAGAAAGCGCTCGCAAAAATTATAGATGCATACACAAGAGAATCTGGTGTACGTGGCCTCGAAAGAAAAATTGGTTCGGTGGTGCGCAATGCAGCCAAATCAATTGCCATGGAAGAAAAGTATGAGAAGGTGATCAGTCCCGAGCAGGTAGTAAAAGTATTAGGAGCAGAAATTTTTGACGAAGAATTATACCAGGGCAATGAAGTTGCCGGAGTTGTTACCGGTTTGGCCTGGACTTCTGTTGGTGGTGAAATTCTTTTTGTTGAATCAAGTGTAAACAAAGGCAAAGGAAATTTAACCATATCTGGTCAGTTAGGTGAGGTGATGAAAGAATCTGCTGTAGCGGCCTTGTCATACATCAAGAGCAATACAGAATCATTAGGAATAGATCATCGGGTATTTCAGCAATATGATTTGCATATACACGTACCGGCAGGTGCCGTTTCTAAAGACGGGCCTTTGGCAGGGATAAATATGCTTACTTCATTGGGTTCCATTTTT
>DAOLDI010000446.1:0-2766 GCA_035327445.1 Cyclobacteriaceae bacterium
TTCACTTTATCACCCTTCTTCACTGTAGGTGTATGGTTGATGCAAGTATCCTGATTAGTTCTGCGGAACTTGATCAGATCATACGTCTTCAGATCATCATCAAAACTCAAGAGACGATCCTCTTCAGAGACTTCATATCTAACAACAATCTTCTTTGCATCAACAAGCTCTACAACTCCGTTTGCTTCTGCCACCATCAAAGCTCTTGAATCTATTGCAACGCGGCCCTCTAAACCTGTACCTACAATAGGTGATTCAGGCTTCATTAAAGGCACAGCCTGACGTTGCATGTTTGAACCCATCAGGGCACGGTTAGCATCGTCATGCTCAAGGAAAGGAATAAGAGATGCAGCAACCGAAACAATTTGGTTAGGGGCTACATCCATATAGCTGATATCTTTTGGCTCAACAACCGGGAAGTCGCCTTCAAACCTGGCTTTCACTTTCTCTGATTCAAAAGTGCCGCCCTCGTTTGTGCTTGCATTTGCTTGCGCAATGTTATGAGTATCTTCTTCCTCAGCTGTAAGGAAGATGATGTCTTTCTTTACTTTTCCGTTTTCAACTTTGCGATAAGGCGTTTCAATAAAGCCCATGCCATTTACTGTGGCATGTACACAAAGTGAGGAAATCAATCCAATGTTAGGACCTTCCGGAGTCTCGATAGTACAAAGACGTCCGTAGTGTGTGTAATGCACATCTCGCACTTCAAAACCAGCACGCTCTCTTGATAAACCACCTGGACCGAGTGCCGACATTCTGCGCTTGTGTGTAATCTCAGCTAATGGATTGGTTTGATCCATAAACTGTGAAAGCTGGTTGGTACCAAAGAATGAGTTGATTACAGAAGACAATGTTCTGGCGTTGATCAAATCAACTGGTTTAAAGTCTTCGTTATCGCGAACGTTCATACGTTCTTTGATTGTACGCGCCATACGCGCCAAGCCTACACCAAATTGAGTGTATAACTGTTCACCTACGGTACGCACCCTTCTGTTGCTTAAGTGATCGATATCATCAACAACTGCTTTAGAGTTGATGAGACCAATTAAGTATTTTACAATAAGGATGATGTCATCTTTGGTAAGTACACGCTGATCGTAACTAAGGTCGAGGCCTAGTTTTTTGTTGATTCTGTAACGACCAACCTCACCTAAGTCATAACGCTTTTCACTGAAGAAAAGGCTTTGAATTATATCGCGTGCAGTTTGCTCATCAGGAGCTTCAGTATTTCTAAGCTGACGATATATCTGCTCAACGGCTTCTTTCTCAGAGTTTGAGTTGTCTTTAGCAAGTGTATTGAAAATGATGTTATAATCAGTAATGTTCACATCATCTCTGTGCAGGATGATAGACTTAGTGCCTGATTCCAGGATCGTATCAACATCTTCTTCTTCAATCAAGTGATCGCGTTCAAGTAAATCGTCATTACGATCAATTGAAACAACCTCACCGGTATCTTCATCAACAAAGTCTTCAGTCCAGGTTCTCAAAACCCTTGCGGCTAATCGCCTGCCAACTACACGCTTCAGGTTATTCTTATTAGCCTCAACTTCTTCAGATAAACCAAAGAGGTCTAATATATCTTTATCAGTTCCATAACCAATTGCACGAAGCAATGTGGTTACAGGGAATTTTTTCTTACGATCGATATAAGCATACATAATGGCATTCACGTCTGTTGCAAATTCAATCCATGAACCTTTAAAAGGAATGATTCTGGCCGAATACAACTTTGTGCCATTGGTGTGCTTACTCATGGCAAAGAAAACACCAGGAGAACGGTGTAACTGAGATACAATTACACGTTCAGCTCCATTAATCACGAAAGAGCCACGCTCAGTCATGTAAGGAATATTTCCTAAGAATACTTCCTGCTCAATGGTTTCGAAGTCTTCGTTCTCTTCATCGTTACAGGTTAGTCTCAACTTTGCCTTAAGGGGCACAGAAAAGGTTAGACCTCTGTCAATACATTCATCAACCGAGTACTTCGGAGGATCTACAGTATAGTCTACAAACTCAAGCACAAAGTTTTCGCGAGAATCAGAAATTGGAAAGTTCTCTTTAAAAACTTTGTACAGGCCTTCATGCTGACGCTTCTCGGCCTGAGTGTCTAACTGGAAAAAATCCTTGAATGATTGAAGTTGAATATCCAGAAAATCAGGATAATCGATAACTCTGGGAATTGAAGAGAAATCGATTCTGCTGTTATTGGTATTTTTTGCCAAGGTATTAAGCTTTAAATTCTCTATTGTATAGAATAATGGCGATTTCTGTTTAACTGCGAAACCGACAAAATCAGTAATGCAAGGCTGTGCACAAACAGGAAAAGACCCCTACCCAAAGTGGGTGTTGGGGCCTAGCCTTTACTTGTTTGAGACAGTGAATGTCCTGCTCAAATGAATTACTTCAACTCGATTTCTGCTCCTGCTTCTTCGAGCTGTTTCTTCATGCTTTCAGCCTCGTCTTTAGGAAGACCTTCTTTGATGGGCTTTGGAGCAGCGTCAACGATGTCTTTAGCTTCTTTCAGACCAAGTCCTGTAAGTTCTTTCACAAGCTTCACAATTTGAAGTTTGTTTGCTCCAGGTGCCTTCAATACTACATCGAAGTTAGTCTTTTCAGCAGCTCCTCCACCGTCTTCAGTGGTGCGGAGCGCACCGTGAGCTCGGCGCCTGCAACCTCCGTCGCGAGCAGGCGCCGCAGCTGCGACGCGCGGTAGGGACACTGCGCCTCGATCGCGATCGAGGCAGGCGCGCCGCCGGGTCGGGC
>DAOLDI010000447.1:0-2762 GCA_035327445.1 Cyclobacteriaceae bacterium
GAGATATTTGCAAGAGGCCTTAGTGGGCATATTAAAGGCATAGAAGCTTATGGAAAAGTGTTTCATATTGGTGAGGTTCCGTTAACTTCAGATTTTTTATTCTCTGTGATTCCAACGGATAGAGATGAGATGCTTTCTATTGGAATGGACTTTCTTAAGGACTATGTATTCATCATTAACATAGTAGAACTTTATGTTGCTTTTAAAGCACCAAAGAATAAACAACAAAAAGAAAAATCTCGGGTTCCACTTACGGAAATAGCCCAGAAGATGAATCCGCATGTTGATCCCCACTCTTTGCAATAATTCATATCAGTAAAGTTGCTAGCAGAAGGGGTTAGACTTCCATTACAAGTGTATGTTGTTGTTGTGTGGAAATAAATTGTGACAAGTATATGAGGAGTATGTGTTACAATGGTATATAAGTGATCAAGTATTTGGATTTCCTTAGATTCTTCTTTTTGTAACTATACTGTTTATCCAATTGATATGGGTGACGAGTAGCATGAAGTAGAAATGAAATTTTTGAATGATTGTGCCTATGTTGTGACCTTAAAAACAAAAAACCCTGATAATCAGGGTTTTATTTGTTTAAAAGTAGCCCGTAGGGGAATCGAACCCCTGTTACCAGAATGAAAATCTGATGTCCTAACCCCTAGACGAACGGGCCTTTTTTAAAAGTGGTGCAAATATAGCCTGAGTGATATTATTTGCAAACCCGTCCTGAAAAATTTTAGTTCAGACCAAAAATTTGCTTTCAAAGATTAACGGTTGTAACGCTTGGCATCCCTGTTATAGAAGAAACTCAGGTCTTTATGCTTGTTAAAGAAAGCTTTTAAGTCGGCTGACTTGTCGAATTCTTCAGTGATGTTATCCGTAACCTCGTGCATGATAAAGGTATTGGTCGAGGGGAACTCAAGCCAATAAAAGTAGTACATGCTTTCATCTTCCTTAAAAAGATTAAAGAATTCCTTGTCGCCTAATTTGGTGATGTGTCCGATATATTCGTTGTTCTTTTCGTAACCAGATTCACCTGTTTCCTCATCTTCCCGATAAGAATATTCTTCAAGTGTGTATCGGTTATTGTCTTTTTTAAGGAAAATATAGTAATCAGGATTATCATTGAATTCAGATTCCTCAACCCACTTGCCTAAAAGCTTGTCTGAAACTCCAATCGAAGGAGTATCTATTGGTACTGTTGAGGAATAAGGGCAAGCTGTTAAAAGAAATAATAGTGCTGAAAAGGCGATCAGGTTTAATACCTTTACTTGATAATTTGTTTTCATGGTATATGCTTTGAAAGTTGTTAGACTAAACCTACTCATTAATGCGGCTATTTCCTAAAAAAATGCTTAAGCATGCTCAGTATCTACTTTATCCTTAAAAAATAAAGCAAAAACGAACATCACCAGTAAAGCAAATCCGGCAGGTATCCACCAGAACTCTTGCCACTGCACTGCAGTAAGTGCTTCCTGATCTCCCAGGAAACTATTGTATACTGTTCCGGCAATTTGCGCACCAATAAGCATACCGAGACCATAGGTAACTAATACCAAAAAGCCCTGTGCTTGTCCGCGAATTCTTTCATTCGACTTTTTATCTACATAAATCTGTCCGGCAACAAAGAAGAAATCATAGCAGATACCATGCAAGGCTATACCCATAATGATCATCCAGGTCACAGCATCTGGCGCTGCAACGGCAAAGAGCGCATAACGCACTACCCAGGCAAACATGCCAAACAATAACATCTTTTTAATGCCCAGTCTTACAAAGAAGAAGGGCATAAGCAACATAAAGATTACTTCCGACATCTGCCCGATAGTTTGTGTACCGGCAATATTGCTGAAGCCACTTGCACTTAAGTAAAGCTGAGTGAAGTTGTAGTAAGCGGCAAGTGGAATACAAATGAGAAAGGAACAGATAATGAATACATAGAATGCTTTACTGCTTAAGGCTTTAAATGCATCAATGCCGGCAATGTTTCTGAAGGACACCGCCTCACCTTTTGCTTTCGGTGGCGTATGAGGTAAGCTAAAGCTATATAAACCAAGCATGATTGATGCAGCCGCTGCTGTATATAAAGGCCATGCAGTTTTTTCTGCAATACCATTGATTAAATCTCCGATAACATAACTGATAGTTAAGCCGGCTACAATCCAGCCTATAGTTCCAAATACCCTGATAACAGGAAACTGTTTTTCCTGATCGGTAATGTTATGGAAAGCCAGTGTATTGGATAGACCCAGTGTAGGCATATAACATAAATTATAGGCAAGTAACATTACAATAAAGAGACTGGGTGAACCGGTAGTCATAGGCGTGATGAAAAGCAGAATGCCGCCCAATACATGCAATACCCCCAAAACTTTTTCAGTGGCAAAATACCTGTCGGCAATCATACCCAAAAAGAAAGGTGCAATGATGGCGGCTATCGGATTCACCGTATAAGGCCAATGGGTGAGACTGCCCATGCCTAACTCTGTCATATAAGTAGCAATGGAGGTGTACCATGCGCCCCAGATAAAAAACTGGAAGAACATCATCAAGCTTAGGCGAAGGGTTAGGTTTGAATGTGTGTTGCTCATAGTTGTTTGGGTTGAGGTGCTAAAAATTGCATTAAAATATCGTTTGCGCAAGTGTTTATCCTCAACGCAATCGTTTCCGGTATAGAGAAATTCATTCCTTTCAATCTTTTGAATAAATTGCTGAGCTCAGTTTAAATGAAAATTATTGGCATGAACAAAAAGAACAGAAAGCTA
>DAOLDI010000448.1:0-2748 GCA_035327445.1 Cyclobacteriaceae bacterium
GCTTACGCCCAGGGCCTTATCAATGGTGTAAAACCTGAATATCGATTCATAGTTTGTATGAAACTTATCGTAGCTCGTTTCCTTATTTACATAGAGAAATATTAAGGTACAGGTGGCAATGCCTATGGCCAGCCCCAGTATATTGATGGTTGTGGAAATGCGGCTTTTTAGTAAAGCTCTTAGCGATGTTCTAAAAATATTTTTCAGCATATTGAAGCTTTGAAACTGGGAATAAGTTAATGGATTGCTATTTTTTTTACAATTTATATGCCATTGGGGAAAGAGGTGATTTTAGGGCCACAGGCATGTTTAATAAATTGAGGGATGTTCTTTTTCGGGCAATTTTGTTCGCTGGTGGACAAGCATCATGTAGCATATGGTAACACTTGAAACAGTAAGAAATCTTGCCTTATCGTTTGCAGAAACGACAGAAGAACCTCATTTTGAAAAAGCATCATTCAGAGTTAAAAAAAATATTCGCAAGGTTTAACTTCAAAAAAAACTCACCATGAAAAAAATCAGCAACGCGCTAAGAGCCCTTTGCCGAAATACTGGATTAGCAGCTTGAATCAAGTGCTTGCTTCTGTCAAAGTTTATGTTTGGTTAACATTGAATCTTAACAAGATCGCAAGCTTTGGATAGCTGCAAAGCATTACTGAATAACATGGATACATAAAATTTAAATATGAGTAGAATAGATTTAATCAAAAGACTTAATTGGTATTATCCTTTAGAGAGAATACACGCGTTTATGACTTTCCCGATCATTACAATTTATTTATTTATAACTTATCCTTTATTCGATATCATATTCCTTCTCTATGGTTTAATTCTTTGCAATGTAATTTTAATTCAGGGACAACATTATTGGAAGCTGAAACTCTATAGCCTTACTGATAAGCCATTTGACCAAGCCAAGCATCTTACATTTTTTAGAAAATCGAAAAAGCTTAATCTCATCATGATTATCCTCATACCAAGCATATTAGCAGTTCAATTACATCTTAATAATTGGATGTTAAAGATTGATAGTTTGTTTTTTTGGGGTGTTTTTGCAAACATTTTCGCTGTTCTTGAGCACATCAATTATTATATGAGGCAATTGATGATTGATAAAATTTCAGATCTGAATTTTGTTATTAGAAACGGAAAGCTTAAAAAAGCAAGTTTAGCAAAAGACTTAATAGACAATAAAATATAAGGCAACGGCTAAGGTACCACTGCCATCAGGCTTGCTGATTCCATTGCGTTTTAAATGGCAAAGACTTTGCAAAGTTAGAGCCTGGTGCGTTTAGCCAAGTTTGGTCTGCTGAAATTTAGCTGATAATCCGCTCGTTTAAATGATTATGATAAGCATGATTTAAGCAATAAGCTTAATCATCTCTTGCCTTTGTTGCTCATCCGGCAATTTGCCGAAGCCTGCGCCAAGGTTATCGAGCATGTGATGGGGCTTGGAGGTTCCGGGAATTACACAGGTAACAGCAGGGTGGGAGAGTATGAATTTCAAAAAGAATTGTCCCCAGCTTGCGCAATCAAAATCTTTGGCCCACGCGGGTAAATCTTTGCCGCGCATGCGGTTGAATAAATTTCCTGATTCAAAAGGCTGGTTCACCAAAACCGCTACTTGCTTTTCCATGCAAAGCGGGAACAATCTTTCTTCTGCCTTGCGACTGAGCAATGAATAATTGATTTGCAAGAAATCAATGGCTTCCGTTTTTAGAATTTGTTCTAAAGAAGCATAAGCGCTCTCGGTATAATGTGTAATGCCTATGTACTTGATTTTGCCCTGGGCTTTCCAATCCCTTAAAGTTTTTAAATGCGTTTGCCAGTCTACCAGGTTGTGTATTTGCATTAACTCTATGTGCTTTCGTTTCAGCAAAGTGAAAGATTCATTCATCTGCCTGATGCCATTGTCTTTTCCGTTGGTCCAGACTTTGGTGGCCATGAAAAATTTTTCATTCAGTTTTACTTCTGTGCTGAGTTCACCTACTACTTTTTCTGAGCGCCCATACATGGGCGAGCTGTCGATAACGCTTCCACCATGATCAAAGAGTACTTTCAATACTTCTTTGAGTGGCTCGCGTTCTGCTTGTGCTTCTCCTACATCAAAAGTCTGCCAGGTGCCCAGACCTATAACAGGCAATTGCTCAGCAGTACCGGGAACAGGGCGCGTAAGTATGTGTTTGCTTTGCATAAGCCAGGAAGGAATAAAAGGAAGCATAGCCAATCCTGCCATTTGCTGAAGGTAAGTTCTGCGGCTGATGCTTTCCATGCTTTAAAGATATAAAAGCAATGATGCACTTGATAATGAATTTTACTGAGGCATTATTTTCTCCGTGTACAACCCGAAGCCTCGGGAGTGATTCCGCAGTGGTTTATTTTTTTACCGCTTCCGAGAATTCGGGAGACGCAAAGTTCGCAAAGGGTTTTTTCAAGATATGGAAGAATTGTACTACCGTTCGCCTGCGGACGATTAGATTTCAATATCGAACGCGCCTGGAATAAAAGGCCCTATTTTTAAGTAGAAATAGCCCTCCTTTCATGGCATTTAACTTGTCAGAATTGCGCATAAATTGTGCAACATGTTTAAGAATTACCTCACCACCATCCGCAGAAATATCCGCAGAAACCTCAGTCATACCTTTATTAATGTGGCCGGGCTAACGTTGGGCCTGGGTTGCAGCCTGGTATTGTACCTCATCATTCATCACTTTACTAATTTTGATCAGGAGCATCCCAATGGAGCGC
>DAOLDI010000449.1:0-2744 GCA_035327445.1 Cyclobacteriaceae bacterium
AAGGATGTAACTGCCGATGGATTGATAAAATTCAAGCACACCGAAAACAGTTTCGTTGATTTCGACCGCGACCGTTTAACCTATCACATGCTATCAACACAAGGCCCGCCACTTGCTGTTGGCGATATCAATGGAGATGGACTGGAAGATGTATATGTAGGCGGGGCAAAAGGCCAGGCCGGACAATTATTTATTCAAAACAAAAACGGAAAATTTGCTCCCTGGAAATCGGCAGCCATTGAAGCTGATGCCGCATCAGAAGATATCGAAGCAATATTTTTTGATGCAGATAATGATGGCGATCTCGATTTACTGGTGGGTAGTGGGGGCAATGAGTTTTCTGTTAGTGCACCTGAATTACGCGACCGATTGTATATCAATGATGGTAAAGGAAATTTTTTTAAATCAGAGCAAACCGTTTTCAATGTTTTGAGGGCGCTTACCGGGGTTTTGGCTGTGGCTGATTTTGACAGAGATGGAAGTACAGATATATTCATCGGTGCACGTGCGGTTCCTTTTTATTATGGTGTGCCTGCTAATGGATATCTATTAAAGAATGATGGGAAAGGCGTGTATACAGATGTAACAGAAAGCTTAGCGCCTGAACTGAAAGAGATTGGCCTGATAAGTTCTGCAATATGGTCAGATTATGATGGTGATGGTGATTTGGATTTGATACTTACAGGAGAGTGGATGGGTATTGAAGTATTTGAAAACCAGGATGGAAAGTTGTATCGCATAAGCAAGCAATTAGGATTGGATGCATACAGCGGTTGGTGGAATACTATTGCAGAAGCTGATGTGAATAATGATGGAAAGCCTGATTATATTTTGGGTAATCATGGATTGAATTCGCGTTTCAAAACCAATGAAGAGCAACAAATTGTTTTGTATGTAAGCGATTTTGATAACAATGGTACCATCGACCACATCTACGGAAAACAAAGAGAAAATCAGGTATATCCATTTTTGCTGAAGCATGATTTGGTGATGCAGATACCTTCCTTAAAGAAAGAATACCTGCGCTTTGAGAATTATAACAACAAGTATCTCTCGCAGATCTTTGCTCCCGCGCAACTCGATAAAGCCATTAAGCATGAAGTACGTTATATGCAATCTGCTGTATTGCTAAATCAGGGAGAAGGCAAGTTTAAATTAAAAGAATTACCTGTAGAAGCGCAGTTTGCTCCGGTGTATGCCATTCATGTTGAAGATTTGGATGCAGATGGTTTGCCTGATTTGGTTTTAGGTGGAAATTTATACGAAGTAAAACCAGAAGCGGGAAGGTACGATGCGAGTTATGGTTTATATCTAAAGAATACCGGTGATGGAAATTTCAAATCCATACCTGCAAGAGAATCCGGACTTTCTGTTAAAGGCGCCATCCGCCAAATCAAACCAATTGAAACAGCAACAGGCAAATACTTACTCATTGCGTTGAATAACGATGAACTTAAGCTGATCAGAGTTAACAAATAGTTATGAGGAATTCATGTCTGATAGCTCTTGTTCTGCTGATTTCTTGTAAACCTGAGCAAGAGCCAGAAAAGCTTTTTCGCTTAGTGCCCGCCACCGAAAGCGGAATTGCCTTCCGCAATGATTTGAATGATAAAAAACTTAATATCATCAAATACATGTATTACTACAATGGCGGAGGAGTTGCAGCAGGGGATATCAATAATGACGGACTTATAGATTTATATTTTACTTCAAATGAAGGCGAGAATAAACTTTATCTTAATAAGGGAAATTTTCAGTTTGAAGATATTTCAACTTCTGCGGGTGTAGCCGGTACGGGCGATTGGTCAACCGGGGTTACTATGGTTGATATCAATAACGATGGCTGGCTGGATATATATGTTTGCCAGGTTGGCGATTATAAGGGTGTGCAAGGGAGGAATCAACTCTTTATCAATAATGGCGATTTAACTTTCACCGAAAGCGCTGCTGAATATGGTCTCGACTTCTCAGGATTTTCTACGCAAGCCGTTTTCTTTGATTATGATAATGATGGCGACCTCGACATGTACCTGCTCAATCATTCAGTGCATACCATTCACAGTTATGGCTCTGCTAAACTGAGAAATGAAATTGATGCTAAAGCAGGAGACAGGCTTTATCGGAATTTATCAGAAGGTGGAATTATTCGTTTTGAAGATGTTACACAAGAAGCTGGTATTTACAGCAGTCATATTGGTTATGGACTTGGTGTTTCAGTGGCTGATGTAAACCTTGATGGCTGGCTGGATATATACATCGCCAATGATTTTCATGAGAATGATTATCTCTACATCAATAATGGAGACGGCACATTTACCGAGAGTCTGGAAAAAATGATTGCACATACTTCGCGCTATTCTATGGGTTGTGATATTGCAGATGTAAATGCAGATGGCTGGCCGGATATTATTTCCCTGGATATGCTTCCGGAGGAGCCGGAGGTTCTGTTAAAATCAGCAGCAGAAGATACCCAGGAAGTATCTGATATCAAAAAAGAATTTGGTTATGCTTCACAATATGTGCGCAATTGTTTGCAGATAAATCGTAAAGACCATTTTGCAGAGCTGGCACAATATGCGGGTATTCATGCTACCGACTGGAGTTGGTCGGTTTTGATGGCCGATTTTAATAACGATACCAACACAGAGATTTTCATCAGCAATGGAATATACAAGCGACCGAACGATTTGGATTATATTCAGTACACGGCCGACATGGCGAACTTTCGTTACACCGCTGCGAAT